>JAFMQT010000368.1:0-489 GCA_017354515.1 Nocardia sp.
GAACAACGCCCAGGGCGCGATCCTCGCGCGGTTCGCGGGGGCGTTGCGCGGGCGCGGATCCGGCGTCGTGCTGGCCGGACGGCCGGGAGCGGCGGTGGGCCCCGGGGCGATCGCCGAGGTCGGCCGGGACGGAAAGCTCGGAGCGGCGGTGACCACTGTCGACAACACCGACCACCAGATCGGGCGGGTGACCACCGCGCTCGGGCTCGCCGAGCAACTGGCCGGCCGGACCGGGCACTACGGGATGGGCCCGGAGGCGACCGCGCTGTCGGTGACGGCGATGCCTGGCTGATCGTCGCGACGGGACTCGTGCGCCGGATGAGACGGGTGTGACCTGCGACTCGTCGGTCCGGACACGGTGTGCGTGGCATTGCTGTCGACGCCGGATTTCGTGTTAGCGTGAAGACCCGTGAGTCATTCGCGGATTCCAGCTCGCTACCCCCATCAGATGGCCGTCAAGCACATCTTCGTCAGCGGTGGTGTCGCCTC
>JAFMQT010000368.1:499-5100 GCA_017354515.1 Nocardia sp.
TCTCGGTCAGTTGCTGACCGCTCGCGGACTACGGGTCACCATGCAGAAGCTGGACCCGTATCTGAACGTCGATCCCGGGACCATGAACCCGTTCCAGCACGGCGAGGTCTTCGTCACCGAGGACGGCGCCGAGACCGACCTCGATGTCGGGCATTACGAGCGGTTCCTCGATCGTGATCTGTCCGGCTACGCGAATGTGACCACCGGACAGGTCTATTCGTCGGTGATCGCCAAGGAGCGGCGCGGTGAGTATCTGGGCGACACGGTCCAGGTCATCCCGCACATCACCGATGAGATCAAAAGTCGCATTCTCGCGATGAGCGGTCCGGATCTGCAGGGGCAGGCACCGGATGTGGTGATCACCGAAATCGGCGGCACCGTCGGCGATATCGAATCCCAGCCGTTCCTCGAGGCCGCCCGGCAGATCCGGCACGAGGTGGGCCGCGACAACTGCTTCTTCCTGCATGTGACGCTGGTTCCGTATCTGGCGCCCTCGGGTGAGCTCAAGACCAAGCCCACCCAGCATTCGGTGGCGGCGCTGCGCAATATCGGTATCCAGCCCGACGCGCTGATTCTGCGCTGTGACCGTGAGGTCCCGCAGGGTCTGAAGAACAAGATCGCGCTGATGTGCGATGTGGAGGTCGAGGCCTGCATCTCCACCCCGGACGCGCCGTCGATCTACGACATTCCCAAGGTACTGCACCGTGAGGCGCTGGACGCCTATGTGGTCCGCAAACTGGGCCTGCCGTTTCGCGATGTGGACTGGACCGTCTGGGGTGATCTGCTGGACCGGGTGCACAATCCGCGCGAGGAGGTGACCGTCGCCCTGGTCGGCAAATACGTGGACCTGCCGGATGCGTATCTGTCGGTCACCGAGGCATTGCGCGCCGGCGGATTCGCGGCCAAGGCCAAGGTCAATATTCGCTGGGTGCAGTCCGATGAATGTGAGACTCCCGAAGGCGCGCAGGCACATCTGGCCGATGTGGACGGGGTGCTGATTCCGGGCGGCTTCGGAATTCGCGGGATCGAGGGCAAGGTCGGGGCCGTACGGTTCGCCCGCACCCGCAAGATTCCGCTGCTGGGACTGTGTCTGGGCCTGCAGTGCGTGGTGATCGAGGCGGCCCGGTCGGTGGGGTTCGATGATGCCAATTCCGCCGAGTTCGAACCCGAGACCACGCATCCGGTGATCTCCACGATGGCCGATCAGACCGAAGCGGTGGCCGGCGAGGCCGATCTGGGCGGCACCATGCGCCTGGGCGCGTATCCGGCGGTGCTGGAGAAGGGTTCGGTGGTCGCCCACGCCTACGGCGAGACCGAGGTGTCCGAGCGGCACCGGCATCGCTATGAGGTCAACAATGTCTATCGCGACAAGATCGCCCAGAGCGGGTTGCGATTCAGCGGTACCTCGCCGGACGGGCAGCTGGTGGAGTTCGTCGAACTTCCCTCCTCCCTGCACCCGTATTTCGTTGCGACCCAAGCGCATCCGGAGCTCAAGAGCCGCCCGACCCGCCCCCATCCATTGTTCGCGGGCCTGGTGAACGCGGCCATGAGGTACAAGGCCGCCGAACGCCTTCCGGTGCGGATCCACGGCGACGCGGACGAGGACGACCCGGCGTGAGCGGATCAGGGCCGGAGGCGGTAGCGGAGCGTGACCACGGGGGCACAGCGTGAGCGAACCTGGCAATCACGAATTCCGAACGGTCGACTCACGCACGCAGTACTCGGGTGCGATTCTGGCGCTGCGTCTGGATCAGGTGCACATGCCCGGCGGCCGGGTCGCCGAACGCGAGATCGTCGAACACCACGGCGCGGTCGCGGTGGTCGCGGTCGATGACGACGGTGCGGTGGTGCTGATCAACCAGTACCGCCATCCGGTGGGCCGGCGACTGCTGGAGTTGCCGGCCGGTCTGCTCGATCAGCCCGGTGAGGATCCCCTGGCAGCGGCCCGGCGCGAACTGGCCGAGGAGACCGGGCTCGCGGCGCGGGACTGGTCGGTGCTGGTGGATGTGGTGCTCTCGCCCGGATTCACCGATGAGGCGCTGCGGGTGTATCTGGCGACCGGACTCACCGAGACCGAGCGGCCCGAACCGGAGATGGAGGAGGCCGACCTCGAGATCGTGCGGATGCCGTTGGGCGATGCGGTGAACGCGGTGCTGGACGGCCGCATCGAGAACGCCACGGCGGTGGCCGGTGTGCTGGCCACCGCGGCCGCCCGGGCCGGCGGCAGTGAACTGCGGCCCGCCACCGCACCGTGGCCCGGAATGCCCACCCGGCTGATGGATCGGCAGGTGGCCGAGGGCCGCCGCGGCTGATCGCCGAACCGGCGTCCGACACTTGCGATTCGGACACCTCACCTGCCGATAGTTGTCGGCCGATGGTGTCATGATGTCGTGGTGAACGTCGCCGCCGGTATCTCGGCCGGGCCGCTCGCGGTCGATCCGGTACCGCGGCCCGGTGGGTGATCGGTGTGGTGGAGCGCCAGATTCGGGCCTATCTCGATCATCTGACCGTCGAGCGGGGGGTGGCCGGCAATACCCTCAGCGCCTACCGCCGCGACCTGGCGCGATATCGGGAATTTCTGTGCCGGCGCGAGATCGTCGATCTCGATGGCGTCACCGAGAGCGTAATCGGCGATTTCGTGGTGTCGCTGCGGGCCGGCGCCGACGGCCATGTGCCGCTGGCCGCGAGTTCGGCGGCACGTGCGCTGGTGGCGGTGCGCGGACTGCATCGTTTCGCCGCCGCCGAGGGTCTGACCAGCGGCGATGTCGCGCACGGGGTGAAGCCACCGCAGCCGGCCCGGCGACTGCCGAAAGCGCTGCCGTACGAGCAGATTTCGAAACTGCTGGCCGCTGCGGGAGGCGGTGCCGGGGGGCCGCGCGGTTTGCGCGATCACGCCATGCTGGAGCTGCTGTATTCCACCGGTGCCCGGATCTCGGAGACTGTGGGGCTCGATGTCGACGATATCGACACCGCCGGACGGTCGGTCGTGCTGCACGGTAAGGGCGGTAAACAGCGGATGGTTCCGATCGGCCGGCCCGCATTGGCCGCGGTGGACGCGTATCTGGTCCGGGGCCGGCCGGCGCTGGCGGCCCGGGGGAAGGGGACCGCCGCGCTGTTCCTGAACGCCCGCGGTGGCCGGCTGTCGCGCCAGAGTGCCTGGCAGGTGCTGCAGGACGCGGCCGAGCGGGCCGGGATCGGGGCCACCGTATCGCCGCATACGCTGCGGCATTCGTTCGCCACCCATCTGCTCGACGGCGGCGCCGATGTGCGGGTGGTGCAGGAGTTGCTCGGGCACGCGTCGGTCACCACGACGCAGATCTACACCCTGGTCACAGTCAATACCCTGCACGAGGTGTGGGCCAGCGCACATCCGCGGGCCCGGTAGCGTCCGGGGCATCGGCGAATCCGGGTCCGGCGGGCCGATCTTGCTGTGGTTTTGCCGCAAAGGGTTTCGCAATGTGGGCTCGACGCGACAGAATGCGACGGTGGGGTCGGGTGTGCTCACATACCCGGGAATCCACACAACTGCGTAACGGTGGGGCGAATTGCCCGTGCGTGTCCGATCGTGGGTCTTGCGCTCGGAGGCGGTAGCGTCTAAGGCGTTGGTCCGGTACCGAAGTTCGCACTTCGGAACGAACGGTACCGGTCACCCATTGCTTCGTGACGCGCGGCGAGGCGATGAGCAAGACAATTGAAGGAGCAGCGGACATGACGACAGCCGGTGCGGCCGAGCCGCCGAACAGTGCTGCGACAGAACCGCTTTCGACCATCCGAACCGGCCTCCGAATCGAGCAGGCGGCCCGACGACTTTGGGAGGCGAACGACATAGTGGCGGACGGCACCGAGCTCGGACCGACCGGACGCCCGTTGCGCGATATTCCCGAACCACCCCCCGTGTCGCGTAACGGTGACGCTCTGATCGTCGCCATGTGCAATCAGAAGGGCGGCGTCGGCAAGACCACATCAACCATCAATCTGGGCGCCGCGCTCGCCGAATACGGCCGGCGGGTGCTGCTGGTCGATCTCGATCCGCAGGGCGCGTTGTCGGCCGGACTCGGCGTGGCCCACCACGATCTGGAATTGACCGTGCACAACCTGCTCGTCGGCGGTCGTACGCCGGTCGATGAGGTGCTGCTGAACACCAAGGTCGAGGGCATGGATCTGCTGCCCAGCAACATCGACCTGTCGGCGGCGGAGATCCAGCTGGTCAACGAGGTCGGCCGGGAGCAGACCCTGGGCCGGGCGCTGGCCGAGCTGCGTGGCCGGTACGACTATGTGCTCATCGATTGTCAGCCGTCGCTGGGGCTGCTCACCGTCAACGCACTCGCCTGTGCGGACGGCGTGGTCATCCCGATGGAATGCGAGTACTTCTCGCTGCGCGGGCTCGCGCTGCTCACCGACACCGTGGAGAAGGTGCGCGACCGGCTGAATCCGCAGCTGGCGCTGTCGGGCATCGTGGTCACCATGTACGACGCGCGGCTGCTGCACGCCCGGCAGGTCATGGCCCGGGTGGTGGAGGTGTTCGGCGATCTGGTGTACGACACCGTGATCAACCGGACGGTACGTTTCCCGGATGCCAGCGTGGCCGGTGAACCGATCAC
>JAFMQT010000698.1 GCA_017354515.1 Nocardia sp.
CGGGCTGGACCGGCGGCTGCACCGGCGGCGGTGGTGGCGGTCCGGGCTGCGCGGGTCCGGGGAAGGCGAAATAGAACGGTTTGGGCTTGATCAGCACATCCGGCAGGCCCAGTCGGCCCAGCAGACCGGGTTGCGGCGGCGGCCCGTCGGTCAGGTCGGGACACGGGTTGGTGCAGGGGTTGGCCGGGAGTGCGGTATCGGTGCGGGTGGCCGGGGCCTGCGATGGCTGCCCGCCGGCCGTCACCGCCGGATAGGGAACCGGCACCTCGAGGGTTTTGGGCACCACCGCCTCGTGATTGGGCGGCGGATCGCTCGCGCACGGGCCGGTTCCCGGCGCCGAGGTCGCCGGACTCGGTTCGGCCGAGGCCTGTGCCGGGCCGATCAGAATCCCCGCACCCAGCACCACCACCGCGATCGAGGCCGGTCCACGCACGCCCATACAACAACCCTTCGGATCAGATATACGGTCGATCTCGGTCAGGGACAACTACTACCGATCGGTCTCGGCTTCGAAAACCAGCAGGGTCGATCCGATCCGGATCGATTCACCGCCGAACAACATGGCCCCGCTGTCGACCATCTGCTCGTCGATGTAGACACCATTGGCCGAGGCCAGATCCTTGACCAGCATTCCGGCCCGGCTCGGCACGATATGGGCGTGGTAGCGGCTGACCTTGGGATCGTCGAGGACCAGATCGTTATCGGTCATCCGGCCGATCCGCAAGCCCGCCTTGGCAATCGGCACCACCCGGCCGTCGCGCAACCGCAACCGGCCGGCCCGCACACTGCGCGGGGATTCGGTGATGGTCTCGGTCATCGCCTTGTTCATCCGATCGACCTGGGCCATCTCCCGGGTGTTCAGCGGTTCCTGGCGCAGCACCCGCTGCTCCAGATCGACCAGCGTGGGCCCGGGATCGATACCCAGTTCATCGGCCAGTACGCCGCGCACCCGGCGGCAGGCGTCGAGGGCGTCGGCCTGCCGGCCCGACAGATACAGCGCGGTGATCAACTGCGCCCACAGCGGTTCGCGCAGCGGATGGGCGTCGGTCATCGACACCAGTTCGCCGACCACCGAAGAGGCACGCCCGCAGGTGATCTCGGCATCGATCCGGGCCGAGGCCACCAGTAGCCGCTCCTCGTTCATCGCGGTGGCGAAGGTGTCCGCGAAGCGGGTGCCGGCCAGGTCGTCGAGCGCGGCGCCGCTCCACTGGTCCAGCGCCTGACCGAAGAGGCGGGACGCGACATCATGCTCACCGGCCGCCGAGGCCTGCTCGCCGGCCTTCCGAGTGGTTTCGAACCGGCCCAGATCACAGTCGTCGTCGGCGATCTCGAGCCGATACCCGGACGACTCGGTGCGCAGTACCGCCGCCGAGTCGACCCCCGAATTACGCAGGGCCTTACGGATATTGGAGACGAACACCTGCAGGCTGGCCTGATACGAATCCGGCGGCTGCTCGTTCCAGACGATATCGGCCAGTGCCTGCGAGGACACCGCGCGCCGCCGATTGACCGCCAGGGCGGCCAGCAGGGTCCGCGGTTTGGGTCCGCCCACGGGTACGGGGACGCCGTCGATCGACAGTCGCACGGGCCCCAGTACCCGGACATCCACGCTGTGTGACACCTTCACCCCGCCTAGCCGTCGGGACGCCGCCCGCCGGTCGAAGAATATCCGTGACCCGCAGGCCTACTTCGCG
>JAFMQT010000369.1 GCA_017354515.1 Nocardia sp.
GCCGCTCTCAACGCGATCGCGAGCGAACAAGAGTGACTACCGGCAAATTATGGGGTGTGGGGCTGGGCCCGGGGGATCCGGAACTGGTGACGGTCAAGGCGGCCCGGGTCATCGCCGAGGCCGATGTGATCGCCTTCCACAGCGCCCGCCACGGCAGGAGCATCTCGCGCTCGATCGCCGCGCCCTATATGCGCGACGGGCAACTGGAGGAGCACCTCGTCTATCCGGTCACCACCGAGACCACCGACCATCCCGGCGGCTATCAGGGTGCGATCGACCAGTTCTACGAGCAGGCGGCGAAACTACTGGCCGGACATCTGGAAGCCGGGCGTACGGTGGCACTGCTGGCCGCCGGGGATCCGCTGTTCTACAGCTCCTATATGCATATGCACCGTCGGCTGGCCGATCGATTCGACGCCGAGATCATTCCCGGAATCACCTCGGTCAGCGCCGCCTCGGCCGCACTCGGCACTCCCCTGGTCGAGGGTGAGCAGGTGCTGACCGTCCTGCCGGGCACCATGCCGCCCGATCAGCTCGCGCAGCGGCTGTCGGGAACCGACGCGGCCGCGATCATGAAACTCGGCCGCACCTATCCCGGTGTGCGGCAGGCACTTTCCGAGTCCGGACGGCTTTCCGACGCCTACTATGTCGAGCGAGCCGGTTCCGGGCGACAGCGGATCCTGCGGGCGGCCGATGTGGATGATTCCGAGGTTCCGTACTTCGCGATCACCATCGTTCCCGGACCGGAACCGTCCACCGAGATCCCGCTGACTCGTTCGGGCGCCGAAAGTCCGGCCCCCGCACCGGCTTCCGATCAGCCGGTCGGCGAGGTGGTGGTGGTCGGGCTGGGGCCGGGAGCGCCGGGGTGGACCACCCCGGAGGTGACCCGCGCACTGGCCGCCGCCACCGATATCGTCGGCTACACCACGTATGTGAACCGGGTTCCGGTGCGGCCGGGGCAACGCCGGCATCTCAGCGACAACCGGGTCGAATCCGAACGTGCCGCCATGGCATTGGATTTGGCGAAGAAGGGTGCGCGCGTGGTCGTGGTATCCTCCGGCGATCCGGGGGTTTTCGCGATGGCCGCCGCCGTGGTAGAGGAGTCGGCCGACCCGCAGTGGAGCGGGGTGCCGGTGCGGGTGCTGCCCGGAGTCACCGCGGCCAGTGCGGTCGCGAGCCGCATCGGCGCACCACTGGGACACGATTTCGCGATGATCTCATTGTCGGATCGGCTGAAACCGTGGGAGACGGTGGCGCGGCGGATTTCCGCGGTCGCGGCGGCCGATATGGCGATCGCCGTGTACAACCCCGCCTCCTCGCAGCGTCGCCGGCAGGTCGGGGCGATGAAGGAGCTGCTGCTCGAACATCGCGACCCGCGCACGCCGGTGGTGCTGGGCCGCGATGTCGGCGGGCCCACCGAATCCGTGCGAGTCACCACACTCGGCGAACTCGATCCGGATGTCGTCGATATGCGCACCCTGCTGATCATCGGCGCCTCCACCACCGAGATCGTGGAAACCCCCACCGGCCCACGAGTTTTCACCTCCCGCCGATACTCGACGCACGCGCGGAAGTGACCGCCTTCCGCTGCGAGCGCCCGTGGGGCCGCTCAGCGTATGCCCATTACCCGGCGGCAGAGCCGCTCACCTCGCGCAGCCACTCCCATGCGGCGGCGGGTGTGGGAGCGGTGATCGCACCGTCGGGCAGGGGTGGGCGGTCGATCATGACGACCGGGATGCCGCGGGTGCGGGCGGCGAGGAGTTTGGCCTCGGTCATCGTGCCGCCGCTGTCCTTGGTGACCAGGGCGGTAATTCGGTGCTCGTCGAGCAGGGCGAGTTCGGCGGCCGGGTCGAACGGCCCGCGGGCCAGCAGTAATCGGTGCTGTGGCGGAACCGCACCGGTCGGCGGGTCGATGGCGCGGATCAGGAACCACGGCCGCGTGAGGTCCGCGAAGTGGGATACGCCCTGGCGGCCGATGGTCAGGAATATCCGCTCGAAGGTGGCGACGGCCGCGGCGGCGGCGGTCAGGTCGGGGACCCGGATCCACCTGTCGGCGGGCTCCTCCCGCCAGCTCGGGCGGCGCAGGTGCAGGATCGGCAGCCCTGCCCGGGCCGCCGCTCGAGCCGCGTGCCGGGATATGGCGCCCGCGAAAGGGTGAGTGGCATCTACCACGGCGGCGATATCGTTGGCCGACAACCACTCTCGCAGCCCATCGGCACCACCGAACCCACCGATCCGAGTGTGCCCCTCGGGTAGCACGGGTTCGCGGACCCGGCCCGCCAGCGAGGAGACGAGGTCGAATCCACGGTCTCCCGTGGCGATTTCGGCAAGTTCGCGCGCTTCGGAGGTACCGCCCAAGATCAGAACCTTGACCCGGTGTTCTCCGGATCGTCCCGCAGCCGTTGTCCCGGAACTCATTCCGGGCCTGGGGCGTGGTGATCGGCCGGTTTGGTGACGATCCACTGCGCGACCGGTAGGTGCGGACGCCAGGCAGTGAAACCGCCGAGCGGTTCGCCGCGGTAGATCTGGAATTTACGCAGGGCGCCACCCCATTCGGCACGGCGTTGGAGCAGCAAGGCCTCGGATTCGGCGGTCACCGCGTTCACGACCAATCGCCCGCCCGGCCGCAGCCGGGACCAGCAGGCGTCCACCAGTCCGGGTTGTGTGAGACCGCCGCCGATGAAGATCGCGTCCGGGACGGGAGGTTGGGCTGGCGATCCTGATTCCGTTGTTTCTGTGAGGAATTCGCCACGCACCTCGATCGCGGGCACACCGAGTGCGGTGGTGTTGGCAGCGATCTGGTCGCGGCGGGATTCGGAGCGCTCGAAGGTGACGGCGCGACAGTCGGGGTTGGTGCGGCACCATTCGATGGCAATACTGCCCGATCCACCACCGACATCCCACAGCAGTTCGCCCGGTGCCGGTGCGAGGGCGGCGATCGACAGCGCACGGATCTCGGATTTGGTGAGCTGCCCGTCGCCCTGATAGCCGGCGTCGGGCAGTCCGGGAATGCGCGTCAGCCGAAGTGTTCGCCGATCACGAACCGCCTCGATGGCCACGATGTTGAGCCGATCGCCGGGCGCATGCGGCCAGTCGGCCGCGATGCCGTCCACGATCCGCTCCGCGGGGCCGCCCAACTGCTCGAGTACGCTCAGGCGCGACTGGCCGAATCCCTTGCCGCGCAATAGTTCCGCCAGCTCGCGTGGAGTGTTCTCATCCCCGCTGAGCACCAGCAGTCGCCGCCCGTGCGTGAGTTCGGGAAGGACCGTCTCCAGCGGACGGGCGACCGTACTGACCACCGGGATGTGCGCACTCGGCCAGCCCAGCCGCGCACACGCCAAGGTAGCCGACGACGGTTGCGGGAATACCCGGATCGCCTGCGGGCCCAGTATTTTCGCGAGGGTAACTCCGATTCCGTAGAACATCGGATCGCCACTGGCCAGCACGCAGACCCGGCGATCGCGGTAGCTGTCGATCAGGTCCGGCAGCACCGGCAGCAATGGGCTCGGCCAGCACACCCGCTCGGCACCGGTCGCCTCGGCGGGGACCAGATCCAATTGACGGGCAGAACCGAGAAGCACCTGCGCGTGCTGGACCCGCGCCCGAGCCGTCTCGGGCAGGCCGGGCCAGCCGTCGGCGCCGATCCCGACCACCGGAATCGGATCGCTCACCGCGGCATCCGTCGCCAGATCGGCTGCGGCACAACCCGTGCCACCGCATACAGCAGCCGCAACGCACCCGGTACCCAGATTTTTCCGGCGCGGCGGCGCAGTCCGGACTCCACCGCCTCGGCCACCTGATCCGGGGTGCTCGACAGCGGTGCGGGACTCATCCCCTCGGTCATCCGGCCGATCACGAATCCGGGGCGCACCAGCAGCAGATGCACACCGCTGCCGTGCAGGGCGTCCGACAGTCCGGAGGCGAATCCGTCCAGCCCCGCCTTGCCCGATCCGTAGACGTAGTTGGCGCGCCGCACCCGGATCCCGGCAACCGAACTGAACACCACCAGCTGCCCGCTGCCCTGGTCGCGCAGCAGATTCGCCAGCACGGTCAGCACATTCACCTGCGCGATGAAATCGGTGTGCAGGACGGCGACCGCGGCGGCCGGATCCCGTTCCGCGCGAATCTGATCGCCCAGCACGCCGAACGCCAGGACCGCCACCCCGATCCGGCCGTGGTCGGCGACCACCTTCTCCAGCAGCGGGGTGTGCGAGCCCAGATCGTCGGCATCGAATTCCACCCGATGCACCGCAGTGGCGCCTGCGTCCATCAAGGTCGCGGACTCCCGGTCCAAGCGATGGCTGCCGCGGGCGGCCAGCACCACCTCGCGGCCCGCGCAGATTCGCCGCACGATCCGCACACCCATCTCGCTGCGGCCGCCCAGCAGCACGATGACGCCCTCGTCCACCTCTCGCACACCCATGGCGGACAGTCTGCCATCGGCCGCGATTGCTAGCGTCACGACCATGACGAGCACCGACGCCATTGGTTCCGACGTTCCCGGGCTGACGCCCGCGGCACTGGAATTCGTCACCGAACGCCACGTCGCGACCCTGACGACCCTGCGCGCCGACGGCACCCCGCATGTGGTGGCGGTCGGATTCACCTGGGATCCCGAGGCCGGGATCGCGCGGGTGATCACCAGCGGTCATACCGTCAAGGCCCGAAACGCCGATCGGCGAGGTTATGCGGCGGTGAGCCAGGTCGACGGCGCCCGCTGGCTCACGCTGGAGGGCCCGGCGCAGGTCCGCCGCGACCCGGACGAGGTCGCCGAGGCCGAACAGCGCTATGCCCGGCGATACCGGACTCCACGGGTCAATCCCGAGCGCGTGGTGATCGCGATCCGGGCGACCCGGGTCCTGGCCAGCCGCTCCCTGCGCGGCTGATCGCCGTCAGTGGGGGCTCACAGCACTGTCAGACCGTGCGGGCGTTTGTTGACCGCTTCACAGCCGTCCTCGGTGACCACCACGATGTCCTCGATCCGCGCACCCCACTCGCCGGGAAAGTAGATTCCCGGTTCGATACTGAAGGCCATACCGGCACGCAGCGTGATGTCGTTACCGCCGACGATATAGGGCTCCTCGTGCACCG
>JAFMQT010000699.1 GCA_017354515.1 Nocardia sp.
GGTCGAGGCAATATCCGGGCCGGCCGGACCCTGATATCCGGCGAGCTGGGTCACCAGTTTGCCGTCGGGTTCGAACACTTGCACACCCCAGCCGGCGTGGGCGTCCTGGCTCTGCTGCCATAGCTTCTGCAGCGCATCGGACAGCGGCGTGGAGATCCGGCGATCGGCGGCGATCAGCTTGGGCTGCTGCTCCATCACCACGCCCGGAATCGAGGCCATCTTCGGTTCCAGGATGGCGAAGTCGTCGTCGCGCAGACTCACCGCGGTGATCGGTTTGCCCGGTGTGGCCGATAGTTGCTGCATCAGCGAGGGACCGGTGATCAGCGGTGCGACCGGGGCGATGGCGGCGGCCAGCGCATTGGTGGTGCCCACCGGGTCCTGGGTCTTCGCCGGATCGATCTTGACCACATTGATGTTCTGCTGGGTCAGCAGGGGCTGACCGGCGTTGTCGTCGACCTTCGGCGGCGGATTGGCATCGGTGCGAACAAGTTTCACCGAACGCCGGGAATCGAGCTGCGGCATGACCACGGTCGGATCCCACGAGATCCGCCAGCCGATCGCCAACTTGTGGACGCTGCCCTGCAGGTTGTAGCTCCAGTCCCGGCCCGGACCGAAATTCCACGCGGCCTTCAGATCGAACATGCCCGAGGAGCTGTCCAGGTTGATGAACTGCTCCACCTTGTAATTCGGCTTACCGGGTGCGAGTCCGGCGAACATCGACTTCAGGGTGGCCTCGGCGCCCGCGGGGTACGACGTCAGTCCCGCGGCGCCCGAGGCGTCGCGGTCGTCCATTAGCTGGGTGAAATGCTCGACGACGGCCTGCGGCCCACTGGGCTTGCTGTCCAAACCGCAAGAGCCAGCCGCGATCGCCAAGGCGGCAATTCCCGCCAACGCCACTGCGCCTTGTACGCGAAAGCGGCGGGATCCCCACACATCCATGTCGCCCACTCTTCACTCTTGTCACTCCAGCAACAAGACAGTCGATATCCGGGTGCCCACCGTATCAGCTCGGCACCGATCACATTCTCCGTGCTCAGCGACCACAATAGTGCCCTCCCGAACACACCTGTGGCACCGGTCGCCGAAACTCCGGCCGTGTTCAGGCTGCCCCGTTCCGCTGACGGCGAAACTAATTCACAGCTGCTAAGGCGTAATCTTGTAATCACTGAAGGCACCGCAGAATCGCACAGGAGGATGTGTCATGAGACACGGCCATGGACGCGGATTGGGCCGCACCGGCGGGTGGCAGCAAGCGGATCTGCCCGACGCCACCGACGCCGAGGAATGGTTCGCTGGAAGATTGCCTGACGATTGGTTCGAGGGTCCGGCGACGGTCGAGGTGGATCGCGACGAAATCGTGGTCATCGGCGAGTTGGTGTCAACGGATAGCGAACCGGCGACCGAGGCCGGCGGTGCAGCCGACGCCGGCGCCCCAGAATCCGGTACGGCGGAGGACGGTCCCGGCTCCCGGCCCTCGCGGGCGCGGATCGACGGGATGGTCGCGCGCTTCCGCGAATCGACCCGTCCGGCGCGCATGCGGATCGCCTCCGAAGCCCAGGAACGCTACGGCCGCAAGGTCGCGTGGGGAGTATCGGTCGACGGTGAGCGCACCCTGTTCACCCACCTGTCGGTTCCGGTGATGACGCGGCTGCGCCAACCCGAGCGCAAGGTCCTCGACACCC
>JAFMQT010000700.1 GCA_017354515.1 Nocardia sp.
GCTGTCCGGATGTCCAGTTTATCTGCAGCGCACCGTATTTCAGCAGGGTCGCGAGCAGGAATACCGGAGTGCTGAGAATCAGCAGGGAAACAATCGTGGTGAAGTAATCGCTGAACCGATACTGCCGGATCGCGCCGGCCGCGCCGATCAGCACGCCGAGTACCGTGCCCACCACCGAGCCGACGATCAGCAATCGCAAACTCACCCCGACCCGGCGACCCAGTTCCTGGCTCACCGGCTGACCGGCCACCGTCTTGCCGAAGTCGCCGTGGGCGATACCGCCGACCCAGGTCAGATATCGCTGCGGAATCGGCTGGTCCAGATGTAATTCCGCGGCCTTGGCATCGATCACCGATTGCGGCGGCCGGGGATTGCGCTGTTCCAGGCTGTCCAGTGGTCGAAATGTGAGCGACGCGAGACTGAACGCCAGGAACGATGCCAGTGCCAGCAACACGACATAGTTGAGCGCACGTCGTAGCAGAAAGCCGGTCATCGGACCCCTCAGGTTGGTTACTACGGGTAGATCTTAGGGAATGGTCCGGGATTCGCCGATGACATCGTTGTTACCGATCCGGCGTTACCGACCGGATGCGGGTGAGCGCGGCCGGAACGGCGAGCGAAGGCCGGGCTATTGATTACATCGGGGCGCGAATATCGGGCAGGATGGAATGGGTGACGCGCCTGCCGAAGCCGAAGATGGTGGCCTCCGATGTGGATGGCACCCTGCTCGACGCACGCGAACGGGTTTCCGCGCGCACCCGGTCCGTGGTGGCCGCGCTGGTCGCCGACGGGGTGCCCTTCGTGCTGGCCACCGGGCGCCCGCCGCGCTGGATCGACCCGGTGGTGCGTGAACTCGGCTTCGCGCCGATGGCCGTCTGCGGGAACGGCGCGGTGATCTACGACAGCGCCACCGACCACATCCTCGACACCGTCGCACTCGATGTCCCCGCGCTGGAGATGATCGCCGAGGTCGCCGAGCGGGTACTGCCCGGATGCGGGCTGGCCGCCGAACGGGTCGGGGCCCGCGCCCACGACGCCGCGACCCCACAGTTCGTCAGCTCGCCCGAATACGAACACGCCTGGCTGAACCCGGACGATACGCAGGTGGCTCGGGTCGAGGTGATCGCCTCGCCGGCGATCAAGATGCTGATCCGGCTGCCCGGCGCCGACAGCGGCGTCATGAAGGCAGCACTGGAACCGGAACTGGGCGGATGCGGCGATATCACCTACTCCACCAATGACGGCCTGATCGAGGTTTCGGCGCCCGGTATCAGCAAGGCCGCGGGACTGAAACTGGTCGCGGAGCGTTTCGGCGTGGATGCCGCCACGATCCTGGCCTTCGGCGATATGCCCAACGACATTCCGATGTTGCGGCTGGCCGGGCACGGGGTGGCGATGGGAAATGCGCACCCCGATGTGAAGGCCGCGGCCGACGAGGTGACCATGTCCAATTCCGAGGACGGGCTCGCGCAGGTGCTCGAACGCTGGTGGGAGCACTGATACCAGGCGAGGTCGAGGGCCGATCACCGGGATCGGCCCTCGGGGTATACCGCTGATCGTGCGGTGGCGCGGGTTCAGTGCGCCGGTGCCGGCGGCGGATTCGGCCCGGCCGGTGCGGCGATCGGTGCCGGTGCGGGCGGTGCCGGCACCATCGGGGGCTGGGGCGCCGGGGGCTGGGG
>JAFMQT010000370.1 GCA_017354515.1 Nocardia sp.
CCGGCCCGATTCACTGTATCGAGCCGGTGCTGGCTCAGGCGCTGGTTCTAGCTCAGGCGCTCGAGGATCATCGCCATACCCTGACCGCCGCCGACACACATGGTCTCGAGACCGAACTGCTTATCGTGGGTCTGCAGATTGTTGATCAGGGTGGAGGTGATCCGGGCGCCGGTCATACCGAACGGGTGCCCCAGGGCGATCGCGCCGCCGGAGACGTTCAGCTTGTCCAGATCCATCCCGAGCTCGCGGGCGGAACCGAGCACCTGCACGGCGAACGCCTCGTTGATCTCGTACAGATCGATATCGCCGATGGTCTTACCGGCGGTCTTCAGCACATTGCGCACCGCCTGGATCGGGCCCAGGCCCATGATCTCCGGCGACAGGCCGGATACGCCGGTGGCCACGATCCGGGCCAGCGGGGTCAGGCCCAGCTCCTTGGCCTTGGTGTCGCTCATGATCACCAGCGCCGCGGCGCCGTCGTTGAGCGGACAGGCATTACCGGCGGTGACCGTGCCATCCGGGCGGAAGACCGGCTTGAGCTGCGAGATCTTCTCGTAGGTGGTACCGGGACGGGGACCGTCGTCGGTGGAGACCTGGGTGCCGTCGGGCAGCGTCACCGGGGTGATCTCCCGCTCGAAGAAGCCGGCCTTGATGGCCTCCTCGGCCCGGTTCTGCGACCGCACACCCCAGTGGTCCTGGTCCTCGCGCGAGATGCCGGTGTGCTGGGCGACGTTCTCGGCGGTCTGGCCCATCGCGATGTAGACATCGGGTAGCTCACCGTTCTCGCGCGGATCGGTCCAGCCACCGCTGCCGCCCTCGGCACGCTTGACGGTGCGGGCCTCGGCCTCGGCGAACGCCTCGTTGTGGGTGTCGGGCCAGCCGTCGGCGGTGCCCTTCGGGAACCGGGAGACGGTTTCCACACCGGCGGAGATGAACACATCGCCCTCACCGGCCTTGATGGCGTGCAAGGCCATTCGGGTGGTCTGCAGCGACGACGAGCAGTACCGGTTCACCGTCACACCGGGCAGGAAGTCGTAACCCAGTTGGGTCGCAACCACTTTGGCGATGTTGTTACCGGCCTCGCCGGCGGGCTGACCGCAACCGACCATCATGTCGTCGATCGTCTTGGGATCCAGCGCCGGAACCTTGTCCAGCGCGGCGCGGACCATCTGCGTGGCGAGGTCGTCCGGGCGCATGGTGACCAGCGAACCCTTATTTGCCCGGCCGATCGGCGAGCGGGCGAATGAAACGATGACCGCCTCTGGCATGAGGCCCTCCTTTTTCGGGGGATACGACACCCCGAATCTACTGTGTCGTAGCGGCGGAGGTCAGGGGGTCTGCGGGCAGGGCGCCCAGAACGGCCGGGAGCAGGTGTTCGGCGGCCAAGCGGTATCCGGCGGCCGAGGGGTGGAAGCCGTCGGCGGAGAACAGCACCTCGGGCGTACTCCGGAAATCGTGACCGAGCAGATTGCCCATGGCCACGGCGGTTCCGCCGGATGCGCGCACGGCGGCGGACTGGGCCCGGGCCAGGCGCACACTCCAGCTGTGCACGATGGCGCTGAGCGGCTGCGGAATGGCGGCCACGGAGCCGAGATCGGGGCAGGTGCCGACCACGACGTTCGCGCCGGCCTCGTGCAACCGGGAAACCGCTCGGCGCAGGCGTTGCGCCGAGCGGCCGATCGAATGTTTCTTGGTGATGTCGTTCGCGCCGATCAGGATGACAGCGGTGTCCGGCGGGGGCCCGGCGATGAACATGGCATCGACCTGTCCGGCCAGACCCTTGGAGGTGGCGCCCGATATCGCCTTGGTACTCAAGCGAATTCGCGATCCGGTGGCGTCGGCCAATCCGCGCGCGAGGAGTACGCCCGGGACCTGTTCGGCATCGGTGCACCCGAGTCCGGCCGCAGTGGAATCGCCGAAGATCATGATGTGCGAATCGAACGACACCCCCGCGCGCCAGCGCTCGGGCACCGCACAGTCGCGGGTGTACACCCCGTCTGCCTCCGGCGGTTTGGTGGTGTCCCGTCCGATCTCGGTGCGGGCTGTGCGCGCCTGCGACATGAGCAGCCGATAGGTCGCCCAGCCGGCGGTGCCGGCGCCGGAGCCGACGGCTACCGTGGCCGCGGCGCTCGCCGCGACTCGGTGCCATGTTCTGGAAACCACTGCTACCTCCCGTCATCGCCCCCGGACCGCCGAGCGGCGGCCGGGTGGGCGAATCTCAGGCGATCCTGGCTACGGGACGTCGAACGCGCCGTGCGACGGTGCGCTGGCGTTGTTGGTGGTGACGGTCACCTCGATATGTCCGGGGCCGGTATTCTGTGAGTTCGCATAGAGAATGCTGCCGTAGATACCGGAAACCACATTCACCCGATACTGCCCGGAGGCATTGGTATTCACATTGTGCCAGGCGACGGTGGTGTCGACATTGCACAGTGGTGCGAACGGATATGCGCCGGGACCGACACCCTGAACTCCGGTCGCCTGCACGTTGAACACCGCGCGGCCGTGGGCTTGTGGACTGGTGTCCGCCCAGGTCCGGATATTGCCGCTGCAGACGAGTCCACCGTAGAACAGGCTGGAAGTCTGCGGGAATTGAACGGTCTGCGCGTTGGCGGGGGCGGAGGCGATGGCCGTCACGGCCCCGATGGCCCCGGCCGCGATGGCGGCGGCGCGGGTCTTCTTCGGCATGGTCACGCACCGCATAATAATCCGTCCGGCGACTTCGCGCCCGCGTGGCAAGTGAATGCCGCGAGATTCGCTTTGCGGGGCGGCGGTGGCGGCGCGGGTATTCGGTTCTGCGACCATATAGCTATGCGTATCGCGAACCATGTTGTCGACCTGATCGGTAACACTCCGCTCGTCCGGTTGAATTCGGTGGTGGGCTCGAATTCCGGGCTGGTGGCCGCGAAGATCGAATATCTGAATCCTGGCGGCAGTTCCAAGGACCGCATCGCGGTCAAGATGATCGACGCCGCCGAGGAAGAGGGATTGCTGAAACCCGGCGGAACCATCGTCGAGCCGACGTCCGGAAATACCGGTGTCGGATTGGCGCTGGTGGCCCAGCAGCGCGGGTACAAATGCGTATTCGTCTGCCCGGACAAGGTCAGCGAGGACAAGCGCAACGTGCTGCGCGCCTACGGAGCCGAAGTGGTGGTGTGCCCGACCGCGGTGGCGCCCGAGCATCCCGACAGTTACTACAGCGTGTCCGATCGGCTGACCCAGGAGACTCCGGGCGCCTGGAAGCCGAATCAGTACGCCAACCCCGGCGGTCCGGACAGCCACTACGAGACCACCGGCCCGGAGATCTGGCGCGATACCGAGGGCAAGGTCACCCACTTCGTGGCCGGCGTCGGGACCGGCGGCACGATCACCGGGACCGGCCGGTATCTCAAGGAGGTCTCCGGCGGCAAGGTCAAGATCGTCGGAGCCGATCCGGAGGGGTCGGTGTATTCCGGTGGCACCGGGCGGCCGTATCTGGTGGAGGGCGTCGGTGAGGATTTCTGGCCGGCGGCCTACGACCCGGCGATTCCGGATGAGATCATCGCGGTCTCCGACGCCGATTCCTTCGATATGACCCGCCGGCTGGCCCGTGAGGAGGGCCTGCTGGTCGGGGGTTCCTGCGGAATGGCTGTGGTGGCGGCGCTGCAGGTGGCCGAGCGCGATCCGGACGCGGTCGTGGTGGTGCTGCTGCCCGACGGCGGCCGCGGCTATCTGTCGAAGATCTTCAACGACCGCTGGATGGCCTCCTATGGCTTCCTGCGCACCCGCCTCGACGGGGTCACCACCGAACCCGAGGTGCGGCAGATCCTGCGCGGCAAGTCCGGCGAGCTACCGGATCTGGTGCATACCCATCCGCAGGAGACGTTGCGCGACGCCATCGAGATCCTGCAGGAGTACGGGGTGTCGCAGATGCCGGTGGTGGGCGCCGAACCGCCGGTGATGGCCGGTGAGGTGGCCGGCAGCGTGACCGAGCGCGATCTGCTCTCCGCGGTGTTCGAGGGGCGCGCGCACCTGACCGATCCGGTCGCCAAACATATGAGCCCGTCGTTCCCGCTGATCGGCTCGGGTGAGCCGGTGTCGGCGGCGACCAAGGCCCTGGAGTCCACCGATGCGCTGATGGTGGTCGACGACGGCAAACCCGTCGGTGTGATCACCCGGCACGATCTGCTGGGCTTCCTGACCGGTTCGGCGGTGCCGTCGCACTGATTCGGGCGGCCTTACTCATCGGCGGCAGCTGATCACAACTGTTCGTAACAGATCGTTATCTAACGGTTGTCTAATACCGGACAAAGCGGGCATCTCGGGCGAATTTGGCCGAGGTGTCCGCTTTTTTTCTGTGACGCCCAGCACTGTCTAGTTTGAGATAAAACGCCAGGTAGACGGCTTATAGCCGGTGTCGATCAAGCTGTATCCGCAGGCGTCTTACTGTTTGTTCATTTTTCGTTCAGTTTACGTTAACTAACCGCGATCATTCTGTGATCTGTCGTTATCAGACACCGTGTCTGAAGTCCACACGAGGAGATGTCGAAGTTATGCGGAGTGCGAACGAACCGGAGGTGCCTGCGGGCATACCGGCGCCGACGTACGCCGGTCCGGCAACGGCACCTCCACGCGTAGCCGCCGGGCCACCCGGTGGCGGCATCCGGTAGCCGGATCCGACCACGACGCACTCGCGTCGTTTCGCGGGGAAGCCCCAGCTCCCCATCCATCCGAAAAGCGTTCAGCCCGAGGCGGGCCCATTCGGCCTGCCCTGATTCGTGCTGTCCGCGCACGGCCACCGAGGCCCAGATATCACGATAAGGGATCACCCAGAATGTCGAAAATCAAGCCCCTGACGATCGCGCCCAGCAGTAGAACCAAGGCGGTCGCGCGGACCGCCGGATCGGCCACCCTCGCCGTTGCCGCCTTGGCGGCGATCACCTCCGCGGGCGGCTGGGCACACGACGCCAACGGCACCGACGTCAAGCCCGCCGCGATGGCCTCCTCGATCAGCGCGACCGCCGGTAAGAACCAGTCCGCCGCGAAGCCCGCGCAGGCTCCGGCCCCCGCGCCCGCTCCGG
>JAFMQT010000371.1 GCA_017354515.1 Nocardia sp.
CACGCCTGCCGCAGCTGCCTCAACCAGTTCTGGGCCACCTTCCACGCCAGCCGACGCCGCCGACCCTGAACGACCCAGAACCCCGAGCGGCCTCCGGCCGCTTGGCCCTGGTGGTGGCCCCGCCTGCAGTGTGTTCCCGCGCCCCTCCAGCCTCAAGGGCACCTATCGGTGTCAGCTTCGCTGATGGACTTCGTCCACCCTTGACCCCGGAGCCTCTACGCGAGAAGGGCAGGCCATAACGGGCAGGCGTGAGCCAGCCCACCTCTCAACGCATCCCGACCACCACCAGGGCCAACGGGGGTAACTGTACGGCCGAGACTGTCACCACGGTGTCACAAATCAGGAGCACAACGCCGGACACCGGCATACGGAACAGGGCCATAACGCGACGTGAGTAGCCGTCTTGAACCACCGAAAAACAAGCCGAATCCGTCTCTTAATCAGCGGGTTCGGGGTTCGAGTCCCTGATGGCGCACAGAAGCAAGCCCCCGACCGGCAGAACCCGGTCAGGGGCTTTTCTCGTTTCATGATCAAACCGTGGAATTCCCGTACTTTGGCCCCCACGCCCGCGGCGATGAGTTAGCAGGACCCACACCGTCGGCATCGGTAGGCGCCTGTGTGGGTGCAGGCCGTAATCGGAGGAGGAACCACATGGCGACACCGCAGTTCGATCTGGAGAGCGCCACGGATGCGATGGCCGAGATCGTCGCCGGGGTCGCCGATGACGATCTGGGCGCGCCGACGCCGTGCCCGGAGATGACGGTGCGGGATCTGTTGTTCCACACCATCGGCTTCAGCGAGGGTTTCCGGCAGGGCGCCACCAAGGAAGGCATCGGCAAATCGGCGCCCCCGAAGCAGGCTCCGCAGCAGAATCTGCCCGACGGGTGGCGTGAGTTGATCACGGCTCATTTGGCGGCACTCACCGAAGCGTGGCGCGACCCGGCCGCCTGGAAGGGCGATACCGAAGTTGGTGGCGTCACCGCCCCCGCGGTGGAGATGGCGGGTTTCGCGCTCAACGAAGTGGTGATGCACAGCTGGGATCTGGCCCGTGCCACCGGACGCGGCTATACGCCCGCCGACAAGGATGTCGCGACGCTGCTGGCGAAGTTCAGGGATACACCCCGCGAAGGCATTCCGGGGATGTTCGGCCCCGTGATCGAGGTCCCGGCCGAGGCACCGGAGTGGGACCGTCTTCTCGGTCTTACCGGTCGCGACCCCAACTGGCGGTAGGGACGCCAACATACCGGCGAGGACGATCAGTCCGACGTCGAGGGCGACGGCACCGACGAGCAGCGGCCCGCGGCGTCCACCGCACGTGCCACGAACACGTCGCGTGCCTCCGCAACGCGATGTCGGCAGCGTGCAGCGGTCACGTCCTCGTTGCCGATGGATGGCCGAGCGATCGTCGTCGCGCGGCCATCACCGGCACATCAGCCGAAAGCACCCGTTCTCCGCGCCGTCGGCAGGACGACCGCACGACTGGAAAGTCGCCGGCAACAGCGGCTTTCATGCGCAGTCGCCGCTACTGATAGGTGACCACCTGCAGCCCCGGGACGGGGACCGGGTTCAGATTGTGCTGCACACCTTGGTCGTCGACCTGACGGCAGTCGTGTGCCTGCGCGTAGTGTCCATCGCCGCGGCACTCGATCCGGTGACTGGTGCCGTACGGGCTGATAACCAGGAGCTTGCTCGACACGTAGGGATCGAAATACGCGCCGGGATCCGTAGCCGAGGCCGAGTTCGGCGTCCAGTCCTGGTACGCGTTGAAGTCTGCGTTCGGAGCGGCGTTCGCGGCGGGCACGGCGATCAGCAGCGAACCGACACCGGCCGCACACGCGAATATCGCCTTGGTCAGATAAGTCCCGTTTTTTACATCCAGTTGAGCTTTCACGGCGCCAGGGTAAATGCTGGGCCGCGCCGCAGCAGGTTCTATTCGGTAGCGACGCGCTGAATTCTTCAATCCGATTGACTATCACCGATGGTCACGCATATCCCTCCAGCAGTCGCCACCAGAGCATGATTCCGACCACAGTCCCACCTACCGGATAGTAGTATCCGGTAGCAACCGGATCGTGAGATCCGAAGGGCCTCGAGGTCAAGGGAGAGGATCGCGAACGTGCACATCAGTCGGGGAATTGTCGCGCTGGCGACGACCGTCTTGGCGGCGGCCGCCACGGTGACCGGATTGGCGCCGGCGGCGTCGGCCACCGACCCCTTCTACCAGTATTCGGGCTCGGCACCGCTGTCGGCGATCGCGCCGGGCACCATTCTGAAATCACGAACCCTGCCGTATCACATAGTGGGAGTTCCGGTTCCGGTGACGGCGGTGCAGATGCTGTACCGCACCACCGATGCGCAGCAGCGGCCGCGCGCCAATGTCACCTCGGTGCTGATCCCGCCTGGCGGTGGTGATCCGTCGAAAGCCATTTCGTATCAGTCGGCCTACGATTCCCTCAATCCGGAGCACAGCCCCTCGCGTGCCATGGCCGGTGACGTGAGTTTCGGCGGGGCCATCAACTCCTCCGAATCTGGCGCACTGGCACCGTTTCTGGCCCAGGGATATTCGGTGATCGTGACCGATACCGAGGGGCAGACAGCCGATTTCGCCGCCGGACCGGAATACGGTACGAACACTCTCGACGGTCTGCGCGCGGCAACCCGCTCCCCCGCAACCCATCTGGGCCCGCGCACCCGGATCGCGCTGTACGGATACTCCGGTGGCGCGATCGCGACCAACTGGGCCGCCGCGCTGGCTCCGAAATACGCACCGGATATCAACCGCCAGTTGGTCGGCGCCGCCGAGGGCGGGATCCTCGCCGACCCGGCGCATAATCTGCGCTACGCGGACGGAAGCGGCGGCTGGGCAGGTGTGGTGGCGATGGCGATCATCGGCATCGCGCGTTCGTACGGCATCGACTTCGACACCTATCTCAATGATTTCGGCAGGCATATCGTGGCCACGCTGTCGGATGCCTCGATCGGCAATGTGCTGTTCCAGTATCCGGGCCTGACCTGGCGGCAGATGACCAAACCACAGTTCGCGGACCCCAACAGTGTGCCGCCGTTCGTCGACGTGGTCCGCAAGATCGATATGGGACTGGCTCCCACCCCGACCATCCCGCTGTTCATGGGCCAGGGCGCCAACGGGACGATCGAGGGCTCCGACAACGGCAAACCCGGAATCGGTCCCGGTGACGGCGTGATGATCGCCGGCGATGTCCGGTCGCTGGCCCGACAGTATTGCGCCACAGGCGATCCGGCGATCGTCTACCGGCAGTACGACGTGCTCAGCCATATCGGTTCGGTGACACCGTGGGCGGCCGAGGCGCTGCTGTGGCTCAACGATCGCTTCGCGGGCCGTCCGGCGCCGTCCACCTGCGGCGGTATCGCACCAGGGAATCCGCTGACTCCCCAGCTGTGAGTAGCGGTCCCGAGGGGACGGTTCAGGCCGTAGGCCGCCGCGGCCCGGTAGTACAGCCGGGCTTCGGCGGCCGAAGGGCGTTGCTCGCGCGGAACGTCGTCCCAGGTCGCGGGAATCGGCAAGGCGGGATGGCCGATCACGGCGCGGCGGGCTCGCGGGTCGCCGCCAGGCAGCGGGCGATGACCTCCTCGGAACCGTCCGCATCCGCATTCGCGATCCGCTCGAATCGCACACCGGGGCAATGCTGTTGGAGTTCGGATCCGATTCCGAGATAGCCCTCGCGCAATCCGGTCAGATACCGGGCGCTCTCATGTATCTCGCGGCCGCCGCCGCGTTCGACCAGGCGGCGCACCGCCTCCTCGACCGGAGTGTCCAGCCACAGCACCGTATCGGGTAGCCGGGTGCGATAGACCTCGGCCAATCGCGGCACCGCGCCGGCGGTCCCGGAATCGAGGATGCCGGCCACCTCGTCGATCACCGTCCAGATATCGGACCCGATTCCGGTCCGACCTCCCTGCAGCGCTTGCCAATACCGCAGGCCCGCCCGCGCACCCGGCACCCGCTGTTCGGCCGCGGCCAGGATGGTCTCCAGTTCATCCGGACGGCGCCGGGCTGCGCGGGCCAGGCGCCGATACACGGGTCCGTAGACCAGGGTTTCGATCAGCGGATGCCGCTCACAGATCAGCACCCCGGGCCGATAGGTGCCGAGGAAAAAGTCCTCCACCGGTCCGTACAGTGTCATCCGCAGATACAGCGTCGCGGCCTTGACCACCGCGTTGCCCACCGCGTCGGCCGCCTCGCCGATCGCCTTGAGCTGGCGCGACAGCTCGTACATCGGGGCGTTCGGTGTCTCGTGGAAATCGGGGCAGGTGATCGGCATGATCTCGCGATCGACCGACTCCCGGCGCAGGCGCGCGATGATCGACGATTTCCCGCACCCGTCGATTCCGACCACGGCCACCCGCACGCTCACCGGAGACCACCGGATTCGACCACCTCGAGCATGGTCGCGGTCAGGGTCGAGGGTTTCGCGGTGCCGTCCAGATCGATCCAGTTCAGTTCGGCGCACAGCTGACCGAGAATTGCCAGGCTGCGCCACTGGAAGTCGAGGAACGCCGCGGCGTCGCCGTAGCCGCTCTCGTAGTCACTGCGCTGCCGTTTACGGGCCAGCGCGATCTCCGGCGTGATCCGCAGATAGAAGGTCGATTCCGGTTCCGGAAATCCGTACGCCCAGGAACGCAGCATCCGGGTATCGCCGCCGTGCGCGATCTCGGTGGCGAAGTACTTGTACCAGTACGCATTCAGCAGCACCAGGTCCGGTTCTCGCTCGAATGCTCGGTCCAGGGCCACGTGCAGGGCGTGGAACATGAAGTGGGTGCGAGCGCGCGGACTCAGGATCCGCAGATACTCGTACACCTGGCCGCGATCACGGAACGGCAGCCGCTGCGCCACATAGGGATCCGACAGCGCATCCCAGATCGTCACGGCGGCAACCTTTTCCCCGCGCTCGGACAGTGCCGCGGTGAGCGCCTCGACCTGGGTGCTCTTTCCGGAGGCGTCGCCGCCGGAGATACATATCAGCCGGGGACCCTCAGGCGCCGTCATCGAGCCGCTCCACAACTCCGGATCCGCCGT
>JAFMQT010000088.1:0-4747 GCA_017354515.1 Nocardia sp.
CCGGTGCTGCGCGCCGACCAGGTCGCGGAGCTGAAGGGCTCCGCCGAGCGGCTGGCCGTCGCGGTCGGTTACCGCGGTGCGGCGACCGTCGAATTCCTCTACCACCCGGGCGAGGAGTTGTTCGCCTTCCTCGAGGTCAACACCCGCCTGCAGGTCGAGCATCCGATCACCGAATACACCACCGGATTCGACCTGGTGCGGGCCCAGTTGCACGTGGCCTCGGGCGGTCGGCTCGAGGGTGAGCCGCCCGCCGAACGCGGACACGCCATCGAGGCCCGGCTCAACGCCGAGGATCCCGATCGCGACTTCGCGCCGGCGCCGGGCCGGATCGCGCTGCTGGATCTGCCCGCCGGACCGGGTATCCGCGTCGACACCGGGGTCAGCGCGGGCGACACCATTCCCGCCGACTTCGACTCCATGATCGCCAAGATCATCGCCTACGGCAGCGACCGCGAACAGGCCCTGGGCCGGCTGCGTCGTGCGGTCGGGGAGACCCGGGTGATCATCGAGGGCGGCGCCACCAACAAGAGTTTCGTCCTCGACCTGCTCGATCAGCCCGAGGTCATCGACGCCAGCGCCGACACCGGCTGGATCGATCGGGTGCGTGGCGAGGGCCGCCTGGTCGCGCAACGGCACACCGCGGTCGCGCTGGCCGCCGCCGCCATCGACGCGTACGAGGAGGAAGAGCAGGCCGAACGCCATCGGCTGCTGTCCACCGCCGCCGGTGGCCGCCCGCAGGTGCAGCACGAGAGCGGCCGCCCGCTGGACCTGAAGCTGCGCGGGGTGAGCTACCGGCTGCGGGTCGCCCGGGTCGGCGCGCACCGGTTCCGGATCGGCATCGAGACCGGCGCGGGCGATATCCGCACCGCCGACGTCGATCTCGAGCGCTTCGATCGGCACACCGGCCAGATCCTGGTCAACGGGGTGCGCTATCGCCTGGTCACCGGAACCCACGGTCCCACCCACGTGGTCGATGTGGACGGGGTGACTCACCGCGTCAGCCGGGATGAGGGCGGTGTGGTGCGCTCGCCCGCCCCGGCCCTGGTCGTGGCGACCCCGCTGGAAGTCGGCGCCGAGGTCGAGGCCGGCGGTCCGGTCCTGGTGCTGGAGAGCATGAAGATGGAGACGGTGCTGCGCGCGCCGTTCAAGGCCCGGCTCAAGGAATGTTCGGTATCGGTCGGCACCCAGGTCGAGGCCGGCGCCGCGCTGCTGCGTCTGGAACCGATCGCCGAGGACGGTGAGCAGGAGCAGACCGCCACCGTCGAGACCGTCGAACTGGATCTGCCGCAGGCCCCGGTCCAGGTGCTGCCGCATGAGCGCACCCTGCGCGGCCAGGAGGATCTGCGCGGTCTGCTGCTCGGCTTCGATGTCGACCCGCACGACGACCGCCGCGTCCTCGCCGACTACCTCATCGCCCGCAAAGAGGCCATCGCCGACAACCGCCGCCCGCTCGCCGAGGAACTCGACCTGATCGAGGTGTTCATCGACCTCGCCGAACTCAGTAACAACCGGTTCTGGGGCGAGGACGACGGCGGCGGCCACGGTCTCGGTCATGTACACAGCGCCCGCGAGTACATGCACACCTATCTGCAGAGCCTGGATGTCGAGCGGGCCGGTCTGCCGGAGTCCTACCGGGCCAAACTGGCCAAGGCGCTGGGACATTACGGGGTGACCGAACTCGATCGCACCCCGCTGCTCGAGGCCGCGGTGTTCCGGATCTTCCTGGCGCAGCAGCGGCCGGGGCAGATCGTGAACGTCATCACCACACTGCTTCGGCAGTGGCTGACCGAGCCGGTGCCGGATCGGGTGCTGCGCGAGCCGGTCGGCTTGGCGCTGGAGCGGCTGGTGGCCGCGACCCAGGTGCGCTTCCCGGTGATCGCGGATCTGACCCGCGGTCTGGTCTATGCCTGGTACGGCCAGCCACTGCTGCGCCGCAACCGTGCTCGCGTCTACACCACGGTGCGCAAGCACCTGAGCTACTTGGACGCCAACCCGAAGGCGGCCGATCGCGACGATCGGATCGCGGAGATGGTGCGCAGTACCGAACCACTGGTCCGGCTGCTCGCCCAGCGCCTGGTGCGCGGCGCCTCCGACAATTCGGTCATGCTCGAGGTCCTGACCCGGCGCTACTACGGCAACAAGGGGCTGTCGGGCGTTCGCACCGAGGACGTGCAGGGCTGCACCTTCGTGATCGCCGAGCGGCGCGGAGTGAGCCTGGTGTCGGCCGCGGTGAACTTCGACTCGCTCGACACGGTCGTGCGCGGACTGAGCGAATTGTCCACGGGCGCGGCGTCTATCGAGGCCGATATCTATTTGAGCTGGGAGAACCAGTCCGAGGATTTCGACGCGATGGCGGCGGCGCTGCAGGATGTGCTGTCCGCGCGGGCGCTGCCCAACCAGGTACATCGGATCACCGCCACCGTGGCCGGTAGTGATCGCGGCGTCATGCACCACCACCTCACCTTCCGTCCCACGGCCACGGGTCTGGAGGAGGAACGCCTGATCCGCGGCCTGCACCCGTATATCGCCGAACGCATGCAGATGCGCCGGCTGCGCAAGTTCGACCTCGACCGGTTGCCGTCCTCGGATGAGGAGGTCTACCTGTTCCGCGGTGTGGCGAAGGAGAATCCGGCCGATGAGCGGCTGATTGCCTTCGCGCAGGTGCGCGACCTGACCGCGCTGCGCGATCACGACGATCGGCTACTGGCCTTGCCCACCGCCGAGAGCACCGTCGCCACCTGCGTGGATTCGATCCGCCGGGCACAGCAGATGCGGCCCAAGGCCAAGCGTTTCCACACCAACCGGATCGTGCTCTACATCTGGCCGCCGCTCGATGTGACCAGCGATGAGCTGGACACCATCGTCGGCCGGGTGGAGCCGGCCGTCGCGGGCGCCGGGCTGGAGGAGATTCTGCTCATCGCCCGTCGCCCCGAGGGCGGCGAACTGCGAAAGATCGTGGTGCGCATCCGGTTCGCCGTCACCGGTGGGACCGAAGTGACGGTCGGGGAGCGGACCGACGATCCGGTCGAGCCGATCGACGAGTACCGGCAGAAGGTGCTGCGCGCGAGTAGCCGCAACACCGTCTACCCGTACGAATTGACCGGCCTGCTGGGCGAATTCGCTGAATACGACCTCGACGATCAGCACACGCTGGTTCCGGTCGACCGGCCCAAGGGGCGCAATACCGCGGCCATGGTCGCCGGTGTCGTCACCACCCCGACCGAACGGCATCCGCAGGGCGTCACCCGCGTCGTGCTGCTCGGCGATCCGACGAAATCTCTTGGCGCCCTGTCGGAACCGGAATGCCGTCGGGTGATCGGCGCGTTGGATCTCGCGGAGAGCATGCAGGTGCCGCTGGAATGGTACGCACTGTCTTCGGGCGCCCGGATCTCGATGAGTTCCGGCACCGAGAATATGGACTGGGTCGCCGCGGCGCTCAAGCGCATCGTCGAATTCACCCAGGCCGGTGGCGAGATCAATATCGTGGTCAACGGCATCAACGTCGGTGCGCAACCGTACTGGAACGCCGAGGCGACCATGCTCATGCACACCAAGGGCATCCTGGTCATGACGCCGGATTCGGCGATGGTGCTGACCGGTAAGCAGGCGCTGGACTTCTCCGGCGGCGTGTCCGCCGAGGACAACTTCGGTATCGGCGGCTACGACCGGGTGATGGGCCCGAACGGTCAGGCACAGTACTGGGCGCCGGATCTGGCCGGTGCGCGCGATGTGCTGATGTCGCACTACGACCACACCTACGTCGCCCCCGGTGAGAGCGCGCCGCGTCCCGCGCAGACCACCGACCCGGTCGATCGCGATGTGTGCGAGTACCCGCATGCGCTGGCCGACAGCGATTTCACGACGGTGGGCGATATCTTCTCGGCCACCGCGAATCCGGATCGCAAGAAGCCCTTCGATATTCGTACCGTGATGCGGGCGCTGTCGGATCAAGATCATCCGGTGCTCGAGCGCTGGGCCGGTATGGCCGACGCCGAGACCGCGGTGGTGCAGGACGCGCATCTGGGCGGGACTCCGGTGTGCCTGCTCGGAATCGAGTCGCGGGGTGTGCCGCGGCGCGGTTTCCCCGCCACCGACGGACCCGACACCTACACCGCCGGAACACTGTTCCCGCGGTCGTCGAAGAAGGCGGCGCGGGCGATCAACGCCGCCAGCGGTAACCGTCCGCTGGTGGTGCTGGCGAATCTGTCCGGTTTCGACGGTTCACCGGAGTCGATGCGCAAACTGCAGCTCGAGTACGGTGCCGAAATCGGCCGCGCGATCGTGAATTTCCGTGGGCCCATTGTGTTCTGCGTGATCTCGCGGTACCACGGCGGTGCGTTCGTGGTGTTCTCCAAGGCGCTGAATCCGAATATGACGGTACTGGCGCTGGAGGGCTCGTTCGCCTCGGTGCTCGGTGGCGCTCCCGCCGCGGCCGTGGTGTTCTCCGGTGAGGTGAACACCCGCACCGCATCCGATCAGCGGATCCGCGATCTCGAGGCCAAGGTCGCCAATGCGGCCGGTCCCGAACGCGCCGCGCTGACCGCAGAGCTCGACGAACTGCGGGGCTCGGTCCGCGCGGAGAAGCTGGGTGAGGTGGCCTCGGAATTCGACCGGGTACACAACATCCACCGTGCGGTAGAGGTGGGTTCGGTCGATGCGGTGATCAGCGCGAGCGAATTGCGGCCGCGGATCATCGAATCGATTCGGCAGCGGTAGCGCTGAGCATAGTCGGTGATCGGGCACGCCA
>JAFMQT010000088.1:4757-12252 GCA_017354515.1 Nocardia sp.
TTCCGGTGGGGCGCCCCGCCGATCCGACCCGGATCGATGTGTACTCCCCGTCGATGCATCGGATGATCACCAACCATGTCTTGCGCAATTCGAACGGGATCTGCATGATTCGTGGCCCCAGCTGGCCCGCGCCATCGGCGGGTGAATCGAGTATGCCTCGCGGCTAACTCCCGAATACCGAACGCAATCCGTCGACGGCGAGGAAGATGCCGAGCGCCATGAGCGGCGCCGCGAGGATCAGCCGGCCGATCACTACCCCGCGCCGCTCGGCGAAATCATGCGGGCGGGCGCCGTCGTAGACGATGCCCAATTCACGTCCGACTCGCGGGCCCCGACCGGCATAGAACGAACTGGTCGCGTCGATGACCTCGCCCTGGCCGGTGCGGAACCGGAATACCGCCGACCGGCCGACCGATGCGGGTTTCGGATCGCTGTCCACCGCACCCACCACGGTCGCCGTGGTGCGGATCAGCCGCGCGCGCCGACGGATATGACCGACGACCTCCGACCCCGTCTCGTACACCAGCAGAACACCGATCGCGGCCCCGACGAGGCCCCAGACGACATGCATATTCACCCCGGATATCGTTGCTGCTCCACGCCATTGCGCCGAACACGGGCCGGTCATATGAGCCGATAGTGTCACATCGAATCCAACACCGCGACCGGCTGCTCGGCCGGTGCTCGGGCGGGGGGTTGCCCTGTGTGGGAGGGTGGCGGGGTGAACCAGTTGGCTGAAGCGACATCGCCCTATCTGCGTCAGCACGCCGCCAATCCGGTGGATTGGCGGCAGTGGGGTCCGCAGGCGCTCGCGGAGGCGGCGGAGCGGGATGTGCCGATTCTGCTGTCGGTCGGGTACGCGAGCTGTCATTGGTGTCACGTGATGGCGCATGAATCGTTCTCCGACCCGGCGGTGGCGGAGGTGATGAACGCGAATTTCGTCTGCGTCAAGGTCGATCGCGAGGAGCGCCCGGACATCGACGCGGTGTACATGTCGGCGACGGTCGCCATGACCGGCCAGGGCGGCTGGCCGATGACCTGTTTCCTCACCCCCGCCGGCGAGCCGTTCTACTGCGGGACCTACTACCCGAGCGCGCCGCGCGGCGGAATGCCCTCGTTCGTTCAGGTGCTGGCGGCGGTCACCGATACCTGGACCGCGCGGCGCGGAGAGGTCGATCAGGCGGCCGGCCAGGTCACCAATGCCCTGCAGGAGCAGGGGGCCGCACTACCCGCCGATGCGATGACCCTGACTCCGGACCTGCTCGCACACGCGGTGCAGACCGTGCAGCGGGATGTGGACTCCAAGCACGGCGGATTCGGTGGGGCGCCGAAGTTTCCGCCCTCGGCGCTGCTGGAGGGGCTGCTTCGGCATTACGAAGGTACCGGCGACCGGACTGTGCTGCAGACGGTTTCGCTGACCTGCGCGGCGATGGCCCGCGGCGGAATCTACGATCAGCTGCGCGGCGGTTTCGCGCGCTACTCCGTCGATGCCGCCTGGGTGGTCCCGCATTTCGAGAAGATGCTCTACGACAATGCGCTGTTGCTGCGGGTCTATTCCCATCTGGCACGGCTGGATCCGGAATCCATCGCCGCGCGCGTCACCGCCGAGACGGCCGAATTCCTGCTCACCGATCTGCGTACCGAACAGGGTGGTTTCGCCTCGGCCTTCGACGCCGACACCCATGTGGCCCCGGGGGAACCGGGTGTGGAGGGCGCCACCTATGTGTGGACACCCCAGCAGCTCACCGAAGCCCTGGGCCGCAAGGACGGCGCCTGGGCCGCAACGGTTTTCGGCATCACCGACCAGGGCAATTTCGAACGCGGCAGCTCCGTGCCGACCCGCTACACCGATCCTGGTGCGGGACCTGGTGACAGCGCCGAGGACGCGGTGCGTTTCGAGGACATCCGGCGCCGGCTGCGGGAGGTCCGTGATCGCCGCCCCCAGCCCGACCGGGACGATAAGGTCGTCACTGCCTGGAACGGGATGGCGATCACCGCGCTCGCGGAGGCCGGTACCGCCCACCAGCGGCCCGAGTGGGTCGATGCGGCGGTGCGGTGTGCGCAGCATCTGCTCGACCAGCATGTCGTCGACGGCCGCCTGATGCGCGCCTCCCTCGGCGGATCCACCGGCTCCGCACCGGGCGTACTCGAGGATTACGCCTGGCTGGCGACCGGTCTGCTGGCGTTGCATCAGGCCACCGCCGAGATGTCCTGGCTCACCAGCGCGCAGTGGCTGATCGAGTCCGCGATAACGCTTTTCGAGGATCGAGACCATCCCGGGAACTGGTTCGATGCCGCCACCGACGCCGAGTCGCTGGTCGCTCGCCCCCGCGATCCGCTCGACGGTGCGACCCCGTCCGGCGCGTCCGCGTTCACCGAGGCGCTGCTCACAGCATCGGCGCTCAGTGATCCGAAACGTGCCGTCCGATACCGGTCCGCGGCCGATCTCAGCCTGAATATCGGCGCTCTGGTGCTGGCGCGTGCGGCCCGCTCGGGTGGGCACTGGTTGAGTGTGGCCGAATCCGCGGCCGCCGGGCCCATGCAGATTGCCGTTTCCGTGCCCGCTGCCGCGCCGGAGGGCGAGCCATCGCGAAACGAATTACTGAGCGCCGCACGCCAGTACGCTCCCGGTGGAGCGGTGATCGTTGCCGGGCAATCGGATTCGGTCCCGCTGCTCGCCGATCGGCCCACCCGCGGACCGGCCCCGGCGGTGTACATCTGCCGTGGTTCGGTCTGCGATCTCCCGGTCACCGACCCCGACGGGGTCCGCGCTGCCCTGGCGGTCACCCCCGCCTAGGGCACGGATCCAGTGGTGGCGGTGTCCTTCTCAGGGCTCGGCCGGCGAGCGGGGAGCATCGTCGTCCACCGGGTCCGGGGGTTTGTGGTCGGTCCAGCATTCGGTCGGTTCATTGCGTCCGCGCAGCTGGATAGCCTGGTAGCAGGCCCAGCGCGAGCGTTCGGACGCGGCGGCGGCGTCGATGACCGTGCGGCCGGCCAGGATGCGGCGCGGGACCTGCTTGGCCTCGCCGGTCAGCCGTGATGCCTGATTGACGGCATCGCCGATGACGGTGAACTCCAGGCGGTTCTCCGAGCCGATATCACCGGCGAAGACCGATCCGCGCGCGACCCCGATCCCGATGTCGAACTCTCCGCCCAGGTTGACCTCGTCGCGGATGCGCCGGGCCGCCCGCAAAGCGGGAGTGGCGTTGTCCTCCAGGGTGATCGGCGCACCGAAGATACACAGCGCCGCATCGCCCTCGAATTTGTTGACCAGTCCGCCATTGTCCTCGGTGGCCGAGACGACAACGCTCAATAGCCGATTCAGTCGTTCGACGAACTCCTGGGGCGCGAGCCGCGTGGACAGTTCCACCGACCCGGTGACGTCCACGAACAGCGCGGTTACCACCCGAACATCGCCGGTGAGGTCGACACCCCGGGCCAGGGCCCGTTCGGCGACCTCGGTGCCGACGTGGCGGCCGAACACCTCGCGCATCCGGTCGCGTTCGGCCAGATTCTCGGCGAGTTCATTGACCGAGTGTTCCAGTCGGCCGATCTCGCTGGTAGTGGTGACCGGCACCCGGACCGACAGTTCGCCGCGGGCGATCCGGTCCAGGGCCCGGCGCAGGGTGACCAGTGGGACCGCGACCGATCGGGCCAGCGTGCCGGTGGCCAGGGTTCCGACGACGAGCCCGACCAGGGACATGTAGATGGCGGTCCGCATCCGGTCCTGGGCGGCGGCCACCGGATCGCCCAGCACGGTGATCAGCATCAGCAGCGGCATCGCGGCCGCGACTCCCCAGGTGATCGCCACCCGGTGCAGGACCGTGCTGCTCCAGTGTGTCCGGCCGCCCAGGATGCGGGAGATCACCGGAACGGTCGGCCGGATGAGCCGATCCACGACCAGGAAGGTGAAGCCGGCCGATTCCAGTGCGCCGAGCATGAACATCGCGCCGATCGCCCACAGCGCCCGCAGCGGCACCACCTGGGTGAAGATCGCTGTGGCCAGTACCACACCGGGAAGCCATACGACCAGGCCGCGGATCGTGATCGTCATCGGCAGTGCGGCCAGGCGCGCCGCCTCGGCCGGTGTGGGCTTGCGGGTGTTGTCGATCCAGCTGAAGTAGTGGATGCGGTCACGCACCGCGAGCACGACGCCCAGCAATGCTGCGAGCAGCGGGTATACCGAGGCCTGGGCGATCGCGTCGATCCAGTGCGGTCCGAGGCGCCCGATGAAACCGCTGAGCCACAACCCGACGATGATCACGGCCAGACCACCCATATGGCAGGCCATCACCACGGCCGAGAGGCCGAAGCGCGATCGCAGGGCCCACAACACGAGTCGACTGGTCATAGCCCCTGGTCAATGTCTGGTTCGGAGTTCACCGGCGGCCGCGTGCCAGTCGACGCGCCGGACAGTACGAATCAGCATAGATCCCGGACCGCCGCCGGTGTTCCCGGCTACGCGAATAGCACCAGCCACACCGCGATGTAGTGGCAGAGTGCGGCGACAACCGTTGCGGCATGGAAGAACTCATGATGTCCGAACACCCCGGGCCAGGGATTCGGCCATTTGGTGGCGTACAGAATCGCGCCGCCACTGTAGGCGATGCCGCCGACCAGCAGCAGCACCATCGGGGCGATGCCCACATCGTGGGTGAGGGTCACCGCGACCGGGACTATCGCCCAGCCCAGGATCAGATACAGCGGCACTCCCACCCAGCGCGGAGCCGTCGGCCACAGCAGTTTCAACCCCACCCCGGCCAGCGCCCCGCACCAGACCACGGTCAGTAGCGCGACCGCGGTGCCGTGCGGCAGTCCGAGGGCGGCGAACGGGGTGTAGCTGCCCGCGATGAACAGGAAGATCATCGAATGGTCCGCCCGTTTCATATGGATGCGGGTTCGTTCGGTGCGCCAGGTCACCCGGTGATACGTAGCACTGATCCCGAATATCCCGCAGACGGTCAGCACGTAGATGGCCGTGGACCACCCCGCGGTCGCCGATACCGTGGCCGCGACCGCGACCAGCACCACCCCGGCCACCGCGGCGACTGCGACGGCGTAGGTGTGGATCCACCCGCGCATCCGCGGTTTGACCGCGAGCAGCCGCTCTCGGGCCGCCTCCAGTGGGGGCGTGCCGTCGAAAGTCGGTTTCGCCTGACTCACCGAGTCGGACAAGGGGTACCTCCTCAGTGGGACCTGTCTGCGGTAGTTGCTTCGCCGGTAGAAGACTCGTCAGTAAAATTGCCTGACCGGTAACCTACGGTTCCGTAGGTTACCGGTCTCCGCAACTGTACCGGCAGTAGTTCCCGCATGCCCGCGGCCTCCGAGATATGGTCGGACCGGTCCGGTGAGCGCGCGAGAGGTGGATAAGGTTGAGCTGTGAAGCTTGCTAGTCGGGTGTTCGGCGGCGGGGTGCGCGGGCTGCCCTATCGCGTCTACGAGAAGCGGTTGTCCAAGCAACTGGCCGGAAAGCAGCATCCGCGGCATGTGGCGGTGGTGTGCGACGGGAACCGTCGCTGGGCGCGGGAGAACGGATTCACCGACGTTACCCACGGACATCGGGTGGGTGCGCTCAAGATCGCCGAACTGGTCGGCTGGTGTGAGGCCGAGGGCATCGAGATGGTGACGGTCTACCTGCTGTCCACCGAGAATCTGCACCGTTCGGCCGATGAATTGGAGATCCTGTTCGAGGTCATCACCGATGTCGTGGTGGAACTGTCGGCGCCGGAGAACGGTTGGGGTGTGAAGATCGTCGGCTCCCTGGACGGGCTCCCCGAGAGTGTGGCCGGCCGGATGCGCGAGGCGGCGGATCAGACGCACGAGCGTGACGGCGTGCACGTCAATGTCGCGGTCGGTTACGGCGGCCGCCAGGAGATCGCCGACGCGGTGCGCTCACTGATGCGCCAGGAGATGGCGGCGGGGGAGACCGGCGAGGATCTGGTGCAGTCGATCACGGTCAACGCCATCGGCCAGCATCTGTACACCTCGGGACAGCCCGACCCCGATCTGGTCATCCGCACCTCCGGTGAGCAGCGACTGTCCGGATTCCTGCTGTGGCAGAGCGCCTACTCCGAAATCTGGTTCACCGAGGCGTATTGGCCGGAGTTCCGTCGCGTCGACTTTCTGCGTGCCCTGCGCGATTACGCCGCGCGGCACCGCCGCTATGGGGTCTGAGCGGCACCGCCGCTGTGGGGTCTGAGCGGCACCGAGACCTCAGAGCTTGCGCAACCGGATCCGGTTGATGCTGTGGTCGGAATCCTTGCGCAGCACCAGCGTTGCGCGCGGGCGCGAGGGCAGGATGTTCTCGACCAGATTGGGCCGGTTGGTGGCATTCCAGATCTCCTGAGCCGCGATGGTCGCCTCGGGATCGGTGAATTTCGCGTAGTGGTGGAAGTGTGAGCGGGGGTCCGCGAACGCCGTCTTCCGCAGGGAGAGAAAGCGATTCACATACCAATGTTCGATATCCTCGATCCGGGCATCGACGTAGATCGAGAAATCGAACAGATCGGAAACCATCAGACGCGGCCCGGTCTGTAATACGTTGAGCCCCTCCACGATCAGGATGTCGGGCTGACGCACACAGTGGAATTGGTCGGGCAGGATGTCGTAGGCGATATGCGAATACATCGGCGCACATACTTCGGCGGCGCCGGATTTGACCTCGGTCACGAACCGCAGCAGTTTGCGCCGGTCGTAACTTTCCGGAAATCCCTTGCGGTGCATGATGCCCCGACGGGTCAGTTCCGCGGTGGGATACAGGAATCCGTCGGTGGTCACCAGATCGACCCGCGGATGGTGTTCCCAGCGGGCCAGTAGCGCCTGCAGAACGCGGGCGGTCGTCGATTTGCCGACCGCCACACTCCCGGCGATTCCGATGACGAACGGCACCTGATTCTCGGGATGGGTTTCGCCGAGGAAGGTCGAGGTGGCGGCGAACAACCGCTGGCGTGCCGCGACCTGCAGGTGGATCAATCGGGCCAGCGGAAGATAGACCTCGGCCACCTCTTCGAGATCGATCTGCTCGCCGAGACCGCGCAGGCCGGTCAGTTCTTCCTCGGTGAGAATCAGCGGTGTCGACTTGCGAAGCATGCGCCATTGGGTGCGATCGAATTCGACATAGGGACTCGGTTCGCTCATCCGACCCATCTATTCACACTCCCGTCCTCGCATAGCCGGATTCTCCTAGAGGGCAACGGGCGGTTGAACGTGGGGTGTTATTACTCGTTGGTAACCGCTGGTGATGTTTATCTCGCGGCCAGCAGGTTTCGGTAAGCGGCTATCGTCGGATCTCATGAACGCGCATCCGCTCGTCACCGAATATCTGCGTCTGGGACTGGCTTTCGATCGGCTCGAGCCCGGATTCGTCGATGCCTACACCGGGGATCCGGCGCTACGGCAGGCGGTCGAGTCGGCGCCCGCACCGCTGCCGGCCGAACTCGCCGCCCGCGCGGCGTCGCTGCGCGCGCAGCTGCCCGAGGCCGGGCTGGACCGGATT
>JAFMQT010000372.1 GCA_017354515.1 Nocardia sp.
GCTGACGCTTTTACTCAAAAACAGCTGTCTAGCTCAAAAAACGACGAGAGGATACAACTCCAGTGGCAGTCGAGATGTTCTACGACGACTCCGCCGATCTGTCGATCATCCAGGGCCGCAAGGTCGCCGTGATCGGCTACGGTTCCCAGGGCCACGCCCACTCGCTGAGCCTGCGTGACTCCGGCGTCGAGGTGCGCATCGGTCTCAAAGAAGGCTCCAAGTCGCGGGCCAAGGCCGAGGAGGCCGGTCTGACCGTCGGCACGCCCGCCGAGGTCTCGGAGTGGGCGGACGTCATCATGCTGCTCGCCCCCGACACCGCTCAGGCGTCGATCTTCACCGCCGACATCGAGCCGAATCTGAAGGACGGCGACGCGCTGTTCTTCGGCCACGGCCTCAACATCCACTTCGGCCTGATCAAGGCTCCGGCCAACGTCACTGTCGGCATGGTCGCCCCCAAGGGTCCCGGCCACCTGGTGCGCCGCCAGTTCGTCGACGGTAAGGGTGTTCCAGCCCTGATCGCCATCGACCAGGACCCCAAGGGCGAGGGGCAGGCCCTTGCGTTGTCGTATGCCAAGGGCATCGGCGGCACCCGCGCCGGCGTCATCAAGACCACCTTCAAGGAGGAGACCGAGACCGACCTGTTCGGTGAGCAGGCCGTCCTCTGTGGTGGTACCGAAGAGCTGGTCAAGACCGGTTTCGAGGTTATGGTCGAGGCCGGTTACGCGCCGGAGATGGCCTACTTCGAGGTGCTGCACGAGCTGAAGCTGATCGTCGACCTCATGTACGAGGGCGGTATCGCCCGGATGAACTACTCGGTCTCCGACACCGCCGAATTCGGTGGATATTTGTCGGGTCCCCGGGTTATTGATGCCGACACCAAGGAGCGGATGCGGGCGATCCTGAAGGACATTCAGGACGGCAGCTTCGTCAAGCGCCTGGTCGCCAACGTCGAGGGCGGCAACAAGGAGCTCGAGGGTCTGCGCAAGCAGAACGCCGAGCACCCCATCGAGGTCACCGGCAAGAAGCTGCGCGACCTGATGAGCTGGGTCGACCGCCCCATCACCGAAACCGCGTAAACCACAACGGTTTTCCCGGGCCCGTTCGGTATTGCGAACGGGCCCGTTCCGGTTTCGCTGGGATCAGCGCGGGACGGCGCCGCCGTCGACCAGGAACGTCTGCCCGGTGATGAAACTGCCCGCGTCCGAACACAACAGCAGCGCGGTCCCCACCATCTCCTCGGGGGTGGCCAGACGTTTCATCAGGGACAGGTTCGCCATCCCGTCGATCACGGGCTGCGGATTGTTTCGCATCATGTCGGTATCGACCGCACCGGGCGCCATCGCGTTGACGCGGATGCCGTCGCCGACGAATTCGGCTGCCATACTCCGGGTGAACGACAGCAGCGCGGCCTTACCGGCGGAATACATCGCCATCCCGGGCGAAAAGTCCAGTGCCGCGATCGAACCCATATTCAGCACTGCGGCATGCCGGCTGGCCTTCAGATGCGGCAGGGCGGCCTGCACCAGGAACAGCGGCCCCTGCACGTTGACGCCGAACGACTTGTCGACCGCCGCCGGATCCATCGTGCCCAGCGGTTGGGCCAGCGCGTTGGCGGCGTTGTTGACCACGATGTCGATCCCGCCGAAGGTATCGGCGGTGGTCCGCACCAGCGCCTGCAGTGCCTCGACCTGCCCCAGATGGGTCGGAACCCCGAGTGCTGTGGCTCCGATCTCGCGCAGCCGCTCGGCCGCCTTCTCGCACGCCTCCGGTTTGCGGCTCGCCACCACGACATTCGCGCCCGCGAGGGCGAAGGTCTCGGCGATCGCGAGCCCGATACCGCGTGTGCCGCCGGTGACGATGGCGGTGCGCCCGCCGAGGTCGAACATCTTCTCGAAGGAACTGCGGTCCACCTTCACCCCTAACTGACGACGGTCGCTGTCAGTTCTACCAGGTGGGGTTTCGTCCGAACACCCGAAGCGAGTTGTTTGACTCTGACACCATGTCAGGTCGCACACTCGATTCCGTGACCGATACCCCGAGGCTCATGACGATCGGTGAGTTCTCGTCCCTGACCCGGATCAGCGTACGCATGCTGCGCTACTACGACACGCACGGTGTGCTGAGCCCGGTGCGGGTGGACGAGGACACCGGATATCGCTGGTACGCCGCCGATCAGGTCGGCGAGGCCGGCAATATCCGCCGACTGCGTGATGTCGGCTTCGGCGTGTCCGCCATCGGCGCGGTGCTCGCCGTTCGAGGCACCCCCGACTATCCGCGCGCCCTCCGCGCCCAGCGCGCGATGCTCGTGGAGCAGGCCGACGCCGCTCGCGGTCGGCTCATCGCACTGGACCGAATGCTGGAAGAGAAGGAGCCACTCATGTCCGAAATCCAAGTCACACTCGAAGAATTGCCGCCGCGGACCGTCGCCTATGTGCGCGACACGATTCCGCACTATGCCGCCGAAGGCACGTTGTGGGAACGCTTCATGCCGGCGCTGCAGGCTCAGGGTGTGCAGCCGTCGGGGGTCGGCGGCACCATCGAACACGACGGAGAATTCCGTGAATCCGACGTCGACGAGTCGGTCTTCCTGGAGGTACCTGCCGGCACCACGGTGGCGGCGCCGCTCGGCGTCCTCGACCTGCCCGCCCGCACCGCCGTCGTAGCCACCACGGTCGGCCCGTACCAGGAGGCGCTTCCTCGTGCGCACGAGGCGATTTCGGCCTATCTCACCGAGCATGGCCTGGTCCCCGCACGCACACCCGAGGACGTGTCCACGCACCATTTCAACGTCTACGTGACCAACCCGACGCAGGTCCCCGAGGAGCAGCTCGAGACCCGCGTGTACCTGCCGGTGCGTACAGATCGCGGAGGTTCGTAGTGCGCGGTTGATCTCCCTGGATACGGTCATCGACCAGTTTCGGTTGTTCGACCGACAGCGCCAGAATTCTGCTACCGCGTACGGTCGGGGTATGAAGAAGACCATCGGCACCGCCTGCATCGCCGGTGCACTCGCTTCCGCAAGCTTCCTGCTGCCGACCGCCGCGCAGTCCGCCCCGCTGACCGCGGTCCACGACTGTGGCGGAAGTCCGCAGGTCAAACCATCGGAGATAATCTTCTACTGCGGCGACGCGGGCGATCTGGTTCACGACATCACCTGGTCGCAGTGGGACGCCGGCACGGCGGTCGGAAACGGCACCGAGGCGATCAAACAGTGCAAACCCAACTGCGCCCAAGGGGTGAGTTCGGAAACACCGGTGAAGATTCAGCTCGATACTCCGACGAACGGTGTCTTCAAGCGGGCGCTGGTAACCGGACCGTCGGGAACCAAGCCCTGGACTCTCCAATAGCGCACCGCCAGGATGGGCGCTCAGTGCGGGTGTAGGTGATAGATGCACCTGCCGACGCCGAGATAGTTGTGCATCTCGCACAGCAGATTCTCGATCCGCTGCTGCTGAGGTGAAGGTGCCCGAATACCGGGCGGCACCGCGGATGCCTGGGGCCCGCTGATCGTGAGCGGCGCCGTCAGTGCGGCGGTGGTCAGGACGGCGGCCGCAACTCTCCGGATCATGGATTTCTCCTTTCACCGAGCTGATGCCATGCAGCATAGGCGTCCAACGGATACCGGAACACCCCCAGATGGCTCGTGCCTGCAACGATCAATCGATTCGTGTGCGACGTAGCCACACATGGAGCCGCCCCGACGGCCCCTTGTGGCCAGGTCGGCACAATGTTGTTGTGGCTCAGTGTGAGATCGCTGTCGAACCCGCTGTTCATCCCGCATTGGCGGCACGGTTCAGTCCGGTGTCCTTCGATCGGGACGCGGTGGTCAGCGACGCCCAGGTCGATGTCCTGCTCGATGCCGCCCGGTTGACTCCCTCGGCGGGGAACTCGCAGCCGTGGATGTTCGTCGTCGGCCGGCGCGGTGATGCGACCCATGCCCGGATCGCCCGCCATCTGGCCCCGAGTTCGGCGCGCTGGGCGCTGGACGCGTCGGTGCTGGTGGTGAATCTGGCGCACATCCTGGTGGAGGGAACGACCTGGGAGTATTCCGAATTCGCACGATACGATCTCGGACAGGCGGTGGTGCACATGACAATTCAGGGTTTGGCGCTGGGCGTGAGCGCGCACCAGTTCCGGGCCTTCGACCGCGATGGGCTCGCCCGCGAGTTCGCGGTCCCCGCCGAATGGGAGGTGACGTCGACGACCGCGCTCGGAGTGCCGGCTCGCGTTGCGGATGATTCCCCGAATTCGGGCACCGACCGCAGCCGCAGGTCGCGAGCGGACGTGACCTGGGCGCGGACAGTGATATGACAACACTGGAGTGTTATGGCTGCGGAACTGCGATCCCTGACCGTTCACATCGACACCGGCCGCTGGAGTGAGACGGTGTTGCGCGATGTGGATCTGACGGTCCCGGCCGGTCGGATCACCGTGCTACTCGGAGGTCCCGGCAGCGGCAAAACCATGATCGCCTATGCCCTGACCGGTTACCTCCCCGAAAGTGCGCGCACCACAGGTGAAGTCGTGCTCGACGGCAGTGTCGGTTACGTCCCCCAGGAGGGTGTCGAAGCGTTCGAGGTCGGTGTGCCGGTCGGCGTTCAACTGCGCGAGCTGCAGCGGCGTCACGGTTCGTGGACGGTCGAACAAGCCTGTGCGGCAGCCTATTACCCGACCGAAGCCCTGAGTCTGTTGCCGAACCATAACTCCGCCGGTCAGATCCAGCGCGCCGCCGTCGCCGCCGCATTGCTCACGGCACCTGACATCCTGGTCGCGGACGGACCGACCGCGTCGCTGGACCGGGCCACCGCCTACGGGGTGTGGAAGTCGTTGCGAGAGTATGCCGACACCGGCGCCGCACTGCTCGCCGTGGCCCACGACATCCCGCTGCTCGCCGCCACCGGTTACGCCGACCGGCTGGTGGTTCTCGACCGGGGACGGGTTCTCGCCGCCGGGACGATGGCGGAATTGGCCGCCGACACGGACCCTCGGGTACGGATGTATTTCTGCGACCGCTGAAGACCGGCCGTCGAATTCTCGAGGCTGCAACGGCAA
>JAFMQT010000701.1 GCA_017354515.1 Nocardia sp.
AACGGCGACAGTGTGACGCCGCCACCTCCGACGACCACGGAACAGCCCACGACCGCGCCGCCCAGCAGTCCCCCCGCCCCGGCTCCGGCGCCACCACCGCCCGCACCGGCGCCCTCGGATCTGTCGGGATTCATCACCGGCTACTACGGCATGCTGCCGCGCGACACCAGCGGCGCGTGGTCGGAGTTGTCGCCGTCGTACCAGTCCCAGACCGGGGGGTATGCGGAGTATGTGAATTTCTGGTCGAGCGTGTCGGCTGTGCAGGTCAGCGGCGTGTCCGCGACCGGTCCGAATCGCGCGACAGCGACCCTGACCTACACCAAGTCGGACGGGACCGTCACCTCCGAGAGTCGCTGGTTCACCGTGGACTCGGCCGACGGCCGGATGGTCATCACCGGCTCGGGAACCTGAGCCGGGACAAGGAGAAATCAGGGTGGCCGGTATGCGTGCGGTGCTGTGGGATATGGACGGCACCCTGCTGGATTCGGAAAAGCTGTGGGATATCGGGGTGCGTGAACTGGCCGCCGAGTTGGGTGGTGAGATGACCGATCCGCTGCGGCACGCGCTGATCGGCGCGGACGGGCGCAGCGCCCTGCGCATCCTGTTCGACGGACTGGGACTGGAATACGAACCGGGGCCCGTCGCGGCGGCGGGCGCGTGGCTCGAGCGGCGGGTCACCGAGTTGATGGGCGGCGAGATTCCGTGGCGTCCGGGCGCGCGGGAAGCGCTCGAAGGTGTGCGGGCGGCCGGATTGGCGACCGCACTGGTCACCAATACCAAGCGATCGATCACCGAACTGTGCCTGGATACCCTCGGGCGTGAGATGTTCGATGTCTCGGTCTGCGGGGACGAGGTCGAGCGCGGTAAACCCGCGCCGGATCCGTATCTGCGTGCCGCACGGTTGCTGGGTGCCGAGCCGGGGGAGTGCGCGGCGGTCGAGGATTCGGTGACCGGTTCGGCCGCGGCGCTCGCGGCCGGCTGCCGAGTACTGGTGGTGCCCTGTGAAATTCCCGTTCCGCCGCGGCCCGGCCTGGTGTTCCGGGAGTCGCTGATCGGATTCACCGTCGATGAGCTGGCTCGGCTGGTACTGTTGGCGTAGCGAATATTGCTGGCGCACAGTACGACTCGAAGTTGTGATCTGGACTGGGAATTCGCCGGAAACGTCTGTATCGGGGCGCCGGCCGGGTCACAATGGTGATCATGGCGGTGACAGGGGGTAGTGACCAGGTGGGCCATCCGAGCCAGGCGCCGGGCGTGGGCGCCGCCGCGCCCGGAGGTCCGATCGAGATCGTGGATACCGGCCGGTATCCCCTCGATGCGCCGGGGAGTGCGTGCTGGCGTGCGGTCGTCGCGCGCGCCCGCGCCGATCTCGCCGCCGACGGATGCACTGTCCTGAGCGGTTTCCTGCGCCCGGATATGTGTGACCGATTGCGGGCGGAGGGCGCCGAGCTGGCTCCTCATGCCTACTACACTGTGCAGCGGGTCAACGCGTACAACATTCCGGTGGACGCGGATCTGCCGCCGGACCATCCGGGGGCGATCGAATTCGAACGTGGTAACGCGTTCGTGGCGCGCGATCTCATCCCCGATCACGCGTTGATCGAACAGCTGTATGTCAGCACCACCTTCCGGCGGCTGATCGCCGAATGTTTCGGTCTGTCGCAGTTGTACG
>JAFMQT010000089.1 GCA_017354515.1 Nocardia sp.
CGGACCGTACTTCGCCAATTGCGATTTCGTTCTGCCCATCCCGCGCATCAACCGGATCAGCTGTGCGCCGAGCCGGTCGGCCACATCCTGTTCGGTGACGCCGGTGGCGAGATCGCGGGCGCCGGCATCACGGGCATCAGCGGCCATGATCGCGCTCCCTCTCTCTCCACATGGCAGATTTTGATTAACATCGACAACTAGTTGCTGACGCCAACTATACATAGCGGCCCCGCCCAGCACACATCCGCACCGCGACATGTGAGTAACCGAACACCCACCCGGTACCATTCTCGCCGGTATCATTCCCACCGCCGGATTTCTCGGCCGATTGTTTTGCGGGCACATCAACTGTCACAATCGAGTTCAGGGGTTGCGAGCACTCTGAATGCTGTAGCCCGCGGAGTCGTCACCCCCGCGGGTGTCAACACGACGAAAGGCATCGGCATGTTCGTGCGCGTATTCGCCCTGTCGTTCATCGTGGCCGCGGTCGCACTGGCTGCCGCGGGGCTGTACGGGGGACTACAGGCCGCGGTACTCGTCGCCGCCCTCGGAGTCCTCGAGGTATCACTGTCATTCGACAACGCGGTGGTCAACGCCGGTGTCCTGGGCCGCATGAGCCGGTTCTGGCAGCGGATCTTCCTGACCGTCGGCATGGTCGTCGCGGTAGTGGGAATGCGACTGCTGTTCCCCCTGATCGTGGTCGCGATCGGCGCCCATCTGGGGCCGATCGAGGCGTTGCGGCTGGCGACCCATCCGCCGGCCGGCGGCGCCCCCACCTTCCCGGACGGCAGCCCCAGCTACGAGACGATCCTGACCGCCGCCAACCCCAAGATCGCGGCCTTCGGCGGCATGTTCTTGCTGCTGCTGTTCCTGAACTACATCTGCTCCGAACGGGAGATCACCTGGCTGAGCTGGTTGGAGCGCCCGCTGGCCCGGTTAGGGCGGTTCTCGATGGTCACCGTTGTCATCGCCCTGGTCTCATTGGTGGTCACCGCGCAATTCGTCGGCCCCGACCGGCAGACCGACGTCGTGATGATCGCCGGCGCGCTCGGGATGACGACCTACTATCTGGTCGACAGCCTGGGCAACTACTTCGGTGACGAGGAGGCCGGAACCGGCCCCTCGCACGCGGCCATGCTGACCGGGCGGGCCGCCCTGCTGGGATTCGTCTACCTCGAGGTGATCGACGCCTCGTTCTCCTTCGACGGTGTCATCGGCGCGTTCGCCATCAGCGCGGATCCGATCATCATCGCCCTCGGACTCGGACTCATCGGCGCCATGTTCGTCCGCTCGCTGACGGTCTATCTGGTGCGGCGCGGCGCACTGGAGGAGTTCGCCTACCTCGAACACGGCGCACACTGGGCGATCGGCGCCCTGGCGGTGGTGCTGTTGATCTCCACCGGCCACCATCTGAACGAGATCACCACCGGACTGATCGGGGTCGTGATCATCGCCGCGGCGTTCGTCAGCAGCCTGGTACGCAATCGGCGGTGCGGGGATACGCACAGGCCGCCGGCCGAACCGGCCGTCGCCGAACTACCCGAGAAACAACCACCCCCGAATCGCATTCCCGTGCACGGCAATGGCTTCCACGTAGCCCTGCCCTATCGGAACCCGATCCTGGGCGAGGCGGTCAACGAGACCGGCTGAGTTCCCCGGGGGACGCACACGCCGGTCTCGGTATTGTCGGATCATGAGGTCACGGCCGCTGACATTGATCCAGGACGAACTCGTCGACTACGACAAGGCCATGGCGCAGATGGCGGACCTGGTCACCGAACGCCAGCGCGACAGCCGGCCGGACACTCTGTGGTTACTGAGCCATCCCCCGGTCTACACCATCGGCCGCCGCACCCCCGCCGAACACCTGCCCGCTCCCGAGCACGGGATACCGGTGGTGGAAACCACCCGCGGCGGGCAGCTCACCTATCACGGCCCGGGCCAGCTGGTCGGCTATCTGATCGTGAAACTCGCCACCGGGGAGGGGGTGGTCGACTATATCCGCGAGGTCGAACACCGCCTGGTCGCGGCACTCGGACGGGTGGGAATCCAGGCCCGGCGCCGCGACACTCCGCCGGGATCGGAACTGCTCACCGGGGTGTGGACGGCCGAGACCGGACGCAAGATCGTCTCGATCGGCATGCGGCAGAGCCGCGGTGTCACCAGCCACGGCTTCGCCCTGAACGTCGACGGCGATCTGAGTCCGTGGCGGTGGGCAGTGGCATGCGGACTCCCCGATGTGGACATGACCTCGGTGGCGCGCGAACTACCCGGTACCGACATGGACCGGGTTCGCCCGATCATCGCCGAGGCGTTCGAGGCCGGGTAGTACGCCACCGCGGATCAGGAGTGCTCGGGCACCTCGGTGTGGCCGACGGCGCTGAACTCGGCGGCGCGCGCCGGACCCGGCGAGCCGTCGTACCCCAATGTCATATCGTGCGTCGTCGTACCACCGTCCAGTCGCACCACATCGGTCACCGGCGGATATCCGCGCGCGACCACGGTGTAATCGCCGGCCGGTAGATCCGCGATCCGGAAGTTGCCCTCGGCGTCGGTGAACGCCGAGCCGACCAGCAGGCCGCTCGAATCCACCACCGACACATGGGCATTGGCCACCGCCACCGAATCGGCCCGGGCCCGGCCGGTCAGCACTGCCCCCAACGACGCGAGTTCGATGTCGTGGCGCAGCATCCCCGAATCCGGAACGGTCAGGGTGACGGCGTGCGGCCGGCTCCCCTCGATCACCGCGACCAGGGTGTAGGTCCCCGCGACCGTGCCGTGGCAGGTGTAGACGCCGTCGGGACCTGTCACCGCCGCCGCGACGACCTCGCCGCGCGGATCGGTCAGGGTGATCGTGACCCCGGCCAGCGGGCGCCCGGATCCGGCGGTCACCACACCTGACAATTCGCCGTTGCCGGTCAGCGTCAGCTCCAGCGGCGTAGCGCGGCCGCCGGCGGTCACATTCGCCGCGGCCGGCTGGTGGCCACCGGCCGACACGATCAGCACGTACTGCCCGGCATTCGGGGCCACGATCCGGAAAGCCCCGCCGGAATCACCCGTGGTGCGCGAAACCTGGTGTCCGCGTTGGTCGATCAGCGTCAGCGCCGCACCCGGGACCGGCTGCCGGTCCTCGCGACGGATATGCCCGGACAGCACCTCCCCCTGCCCGGCGGCCGGTTCGGCGAACCGGACCGGTGCGGCCCCGGCGATCTCCGCGGCGGGCAACATATCGGCCGATTCCGGTTGCGCCAGAGCAGGTTCGGCGGCATCGACCGCCGCCAGGGGCGCGAGTTCGGCCTCGGCCTCCGGCTCGGCGACCGCCGCCGCTCCGGGATCCTGCAGCGGAATCTCCCTCATGAACAACAGGACCAGGCACGACAGCAGGGCCACACCCGCCGCCGTGTAGAACACTCCGTGCATGGAATTGGTGAAGCCGATCAGGATCGGTTCCTTCACCATCTGTGGCAAATCCTTGATCACGCTGGTGTTCGACTGCATCTGGCCGAGTTTGTCCGTGCTCATACCGGCGGGCAGATGACCACCGAAGGCGTCGGTGATCTTGTGCGGCAGCAGGTTGAACAGAATCGTCAGGAAGATCGCGACACCCAGCGTGCCGCCCATCTGCCGGAAGAACGTCGCCGACGCCGTCGACACACCCATATCCGAACGCGGACCGGCATTTTGGGCCGCGATGATCAACGTCTGCATACAGCCACCGAGACCGAAACCGATCACCGCGCCGTAGACGAGCGGCTGCCACAGCGGACTGTCGTATTTGACCTGCGCGAACAGCACCGCACCGATAGCGATGATGAACGTGCCCAGCACCGGCAGGATCTTGTAGCGTCCGGTGAGCCTGGTGACCTGCCCCGACAGGATCGAGCCGACCATGATTCCACCGACCATGGGCAGCATCAGCAGACCCGCCTTGGTCGGCGAATACTCGCGCACGACCTGCAGATACAGCGGAATCATGCTCATCGCGCCGAACATCGCGACACCCACGATGGTGCCGCCGCCGATGGTGACCGAGAAGGTGGAATTCTTGAACAGCCGCAACGGAATCAGAGCGGCGTCCTTCATCAGATATTCGATCAGGATGAACAGCAGCAGACCTGCCCCGCCGATGGCGTAGCAGACGATCGCCCTGGTCGAATCCCAGCCCCAGCCGCGGCCCTGTTCGGCCACGATCAACAGCGGCACCACACAGATCGCCAGCGCTACCGCACCGAAATAGTCCACCCGATGGTTCTGCCGATGATGCGGGACATTCAGCACCTTCGCCACGACACCCAGTGCGATCACACCGATCGGCACGTTCACCAGGAACACCCAGCGCCAGCCGTCCACGCCCCACAGCGTGTCGTAATTGGAGAACAGACCGCCCAGCACCGGGCCCAGCACGGTCGCCGATCCGAAGACCATCATGAAATAGCCCTGATATCGCACCCGTTCGCGGGCCGGCACGATATCGCCGATGATGGTCATCGCGAGCGACATCAGACCACCGGCACCCAGGCCCTGGACGGCGCGGAAGCCGGCCAGTTCGTACATCGAGGTGGCGAAGGTACACAGCACCGACCCGATCACGAACACACCGATCGCGATCAGGAAGAACGGTTTACGGCCGTAGATATCGGCCAGCTTCCCGTACAGCGGCGTGGAAATCGTGGCCGTGATCAGATAAGCCGTCGTCGCCCACGCCTGCTGATCGAAACCGTGCAGACTGTTGGCGATCCGCACGATCGCCACACTCACAATGTTCTGATCCAGCGCCGCCAGGAACATCCCCAGCAACAAACCGGACAGAATCGTCAGAACCTGCCGGTGCGACAAGCGCGCGCCCGGTGCGTTGCCGGTCCCCGGGGCCGGTTCGGCCGCCGACTCCCGGGTGGGTGAAGTGGTCATATTCTCGCGCCCTGCTTCGGTCGGGACAATTAGTTGCTTCAGACAAATAGTTGCAAGCGCCAACTATACAGATATCGGGCGACAACGGTTACCACCGATCAGAACAGGGTCATCGGACCCTCATGCATCGGTTCGGGCAGGTCGGGCAGACCGGGGTGGTCCGCACGCACCTCGCGGTAGAACCTGCGGGCCAACGCCGGCGCGCCCGCATTGTCCGGGGTGTGGACGAAAATCGTCGGAGAACGCCCCTGCCGCAACCACTCGCCCACGATCTCGCGCCACGGCTGCCAGCCCGCGACGGTGGCGTCCACATCGTCGCGGCCGTGATATCGCACGATCGGGAATTCGGTCAGGGCCTCGATCCGCCGGGGCAGCCGGGGCTTCTTCGACCGGGCCTCGACTTCGGCGGCGCTGCTCGCGGGCGCGGAGAACAGCGTTGTGGTGTCGAACGGAATCCATTCGGTGCCGGTGCGCCGGAGGATATGTTCCAGGCGTGCGGCGGCAGCCGGATCGGCGAAGAAGGCCGGATGCCGCACTTCCACCGCGCACGGGTGCCGGCGGGTCAGGCGGTTCAGCAGACCGGCCAGCGCGCCGAGATCACCCGGCCCGAACGAGCCCGGCAGCTGGATCCACAGTGCGTGCAATCGCGAGCCCAGCGGCGCCATCGCCGCCAGGAAGCGGTCGAGTTCGGCCTCACCCCCGCGCATCCGATGATCATGGGTCACCGCTTTCGGCAATTTCGGCAGAAAACGGAAACCCTCGGGCATCTGCTCGGTCCAGGCGGCCACCGTATCCGGCCCGGGGGTGGCGTAGAAGGTGGTATTGCCCTCCACGGCCGTGCAGTACTCGGCATAAGCGGCCAGCCGGCGACGCGCATCGGGCTGGTACGCGCGCCACGCCTCATGGGTCCACTGCGCACAGCCCACCGCCAGCGGCGGCATGTCAGCCATCGGTCTCCCCGCGGAAGAACAACACCTGCTCACCGTAATCGACCAGGGCTCGCTCCTGCGCGGCCTGCCGGATTCCCCGGGCCGGCAGATCCGTCAGCTTGGCGAACATATCCGAATTGCCGAACGCGGCCCGCACCTGGGTCTCGGAGGCGTAGTCGGCGCCACAGTCGGCCAGGGTCGCGAAATCCAATGGGGCGAGGGCGGTATCGAGCGGTACCTGCCCGGCCGGTCGCCCCAGGGCGGCGTACTGACGCGCCGAACCATCGGCGTACCAGCACAATTCGTACGCGACATGCTCGATGGTGTTGACCGCCAGCACCGGCCAGTTCCGCGACAGCCGCAGCGCCAGCGGATGCCGCGCGGTCGGGGTGAGCTCCCAGAACAGACTCAGCACCGCGACCCAGTTCCCCGACGCGCGGATCAGCACCACGTCGTCGCCCAACCTCGACCGCTCGTTCACCTCGGGATCGGGTACGTGCCAATGGGATTCGCCCACACCGGCGAAAGCGGAGCTGTCGACAGGGTGCGCGCCGTCGGCCGCGTAGGCCGCGACCACCGCCGCCCGCACCCGCACCACCGCATCAGGTGATGTGCAGCGCACCGCGAGCGCACCGTAGGAGGTCGCGATATCCATCGGCTTGGACGGTGGATCCGCCAGCGCACCCGCAGCCAGCGGTTTGAGCCCCACCAGACCGAGCTTCCAGTTGATCTCCTCGATGGTGGTCAGATCACCATCGGTTTGATACAGGATCTGCTGCTGGGTCAGATAGCCGGCGCGTTCGAGTGTCGGGCAGTCCAGTTTCACCAGGGCCGCGTGGGTCTTACCGGTGAATTCCAGTTCGTCGATGGCGGTTTCGCGCAACCGGGTGGTCATCTCGGGGGTGGTCCAGGCGGCGTAACGTTCGCGATAGGTGGCCAGCGCCTGTTTGCGCGAACGCCCGATCGTCAAGGTACGCAGGAACATATTGAGGCTGGCCAGGTAGCGGCCGGCCTGGTCGGGGTCGGCGGCGAATAACCCCGCCCGGATCCGGACCGCGTCGGTACTGGCCGCGACGGCGGTCTGCGGATCGAGCCGGCACAGCCAGACACCGCATTTGGACAACCCGTCGGCGCAGACCCCGGCTGCCGCCGGATACTGCTGGGCCACTTGATAGTACGCCCGGCAGGCCTGCCGGATGGTGTCGGTGGCCAGCTCGCGACGGCCGATGGTGCGGGAGAGCCGTTCGAACAGTCGCAGCGCGGTGGTGACCTCACCGGCGAACCGCGCGCTGACCTGTCCCGCGGTGAGCCAGTGCAATCGGATGAGCACCGCTTCCCGAGCGGGTTCCAATGCCTCGGCGGCCCATTCCGACCCCGCGGCCGACCAGACCTCGGCCAGCTCACACAGCGCCGTGGCCAGAGCCAGATCGGTGTCGATTCCCGGACGCTGTGCGGCGGCGCGCCGCAGATCGGCCACCCGTCGCTCGGCGGCATCCGGTGCGGCTGCCCGCCCGGCCTCGGCCACGCTCGGTGACCCCGCATCCGGTGACTCAGCCATCGCCACACTCCCCGCAATACCGTCCAATACGATCGCCGACCCCGCCGCGCCGTGCAGCCCGAGTCTGCCACATCCGCCCGGTCGAACGGTTGTCATCGCCTGCGACGGTATGCCGGTCGGTGTCCCCGATAACGCCGACCGGCATACCGCGACCGGCGCCCGGGTCAATGGCGTCGGCAGCTGTCGGGCATCATATGCCCGGCGGTCACCAGCGCGTCGAAGGCCGCCTGCTTGAGCCCGCAGTAGTCGGTCGAACAATCCGTATGCAGCTGCATCACCTGATGCGCTCGATCCACCGTCAGTGGCCGAGTCGGTGCCGTATGCGCCATCACCACGATGAGTTCAGCGACAGACAACTCCATGACATGCCCCGTATCCGGTTGTGTGGGTATCGGTTCGGTGCGGATCCGCCATCAGCACGCGGAGGGTGCTACGTGTTGATGTAACTAAACGTTAACCCCGGGATCGCCCTCCTGCCGAGGGACAAGTACCGGACAATCCGGTGCCCGATCGGGCGTCAGAAGTGTTGCCTCACCTAATCTTCGGTTTCATCCGGAAATGATTGCTGTCGATATCCGCCCCGCAGCGTTCCCTCGACATAGGCGGTCTTACACGCCCGCCGGGCGATCTTGCCGCTCGAGGTGCGCGGGATCGAGCCGGCCGGCACCAGCAGCAGATCCCGCACCGCGACACCATGCCCGGCCGAAATCGCCGCTCGCACTTCCTCGATCACCGGACCGGCCTCGAGTTTGGCCGCACCGCTTGCCCGTTCGGCGACCATCACCAGGTTTTCCGCTCCCCCATCGGATCCGGTGACCGTGGCCTCCGGCGGCAGCTCATCCTCGCGGACCGAGAACGCGGCCACGAAACCCGGTCGCAGGGCGGTCGAGGACTCCTGCGCGGTCATCTCCAGATCCTGCGGATAGTGGTTGCGGCCGTCGACGATCACCAGATCTTTGACCCGGCCGGTGATGTACAGCTCCCCCTCGTGATAGACGCCGTAGTCCCCGGTCCGCATCCAGTGCGCCGACGGCTCGGTGCCTTCGGCATGGCTGCCGCGGGGTACCCGCGCGGTGAGCCGGGCGCGGAAGGTGTGCTCGGACTCCTGCGGGCGATCCCAGTAGCCGATGCCCATATTGTCCCCGTGCAGCCAGATCTCACCGACCCGGCCGTCGGGGAGTTCACCGTCGTCCTCGCCGACGATCACGGCCCACTGCGAACGGGCGACATAGCCGCACGACACCTGCGCCACCGCGGTGGGCGCGTCCTGATCCACCACGACCAGTTCGCCGGCATTGAGCCGCGAGCGGTCGGCATACACCACTTTCGCGGCGTCCTCGCGCCGGGTAGCCGAGACGAACAGGGTGGCCTCGGCCATCCCGTAGCACGGTTTGATCGCGGTCTTGGGTAGACCGTACGGCGTGAACGCCTCGTTGAATTTCGTCATCGCGGCCACCGACACCGGTTCGCTGCCGTTGATCAGGCCGATCACATTCGACAGATCGAGACTCTCCCCCGATTTCGGCCGACCGCGCACCGCGGCGTGCTCGAAGGCGAAATTCGGCGCGGCGGCATAGGTCGCGGCGCCGTCGGAGGCCGCCGCCAGTTCCTTGATCCACCGGTACGGCCGGCGCACGAACGCGCTCGGCGACATGATGGTGATGAATTTGCCGCCGATCGCGGGCAGGATCACACACAGCAGACCCATATCGTGGAACAGCGGGAGCCAGGTCACCCCGCGCGCGGACTCATCGATACCGAGGGCATCGATCATCTGCAGCAGGTTGGTTCCGACCGAGCGGTGGGTGATCTCCACACCGGCCGGAGTACGGGTGGACCCCGACGTGTACTGCAGATACGCGACACTGTCGATATCGATATCCGGAGCCGTCCAGGCCGCGCCCACACTATCGGGAATCGCGTCCACGGCGATGATGCGCGGCCGCCGCGCGGCGGGCATGGCGCGGAAGAACTCCCGCACTCCGGGGGCCGCGGAGGTCGCGGTCAGAATCGCGGTGGGCCGGCAATCCCCGAGAACGGCGTGCAGACGGTCGGTATGACCGGGCTCCTCCGGATCGAACAGCGGCACGGCGATATTGCCCGCGTACACCGCCGCGAACATCCCCACCACATAGTCCAGTCCCTGCGGGGCGAGAATGGCCACCCGATCGCGGGGGGCGGTGACCTGCTGCAGCCGCGCGGCCACCGCGCGCAGCCGCGCCCCGAACTGGCGCCAGGTCAGCTCGTGGTACTCACCGTCGCGTTCGCGGGAGTAGTCGATATAGCGATAGGCGAGCTCATCTCCGTTGGCGGCGCTGTGCTTATCGACGAAATCGATCAGCGTCGCATTGCCGAGAATCGAGATATTCCCGTCGCCGTCCAGATAATCATCGAAGGTCTCGCCGATCATTCCCCATCCTTATTCACCATCGCTTGCACGGGCGCCGCGCGAATCATGGTCCGCCGGTCAGCGCCGGCCGAACGCCAGTGACACGTTGTGCCCGCCGAATCCGAACGAGTTGTTGACCGCGTAGTCGATCCGGCCCTGCCGGGCCTGCCCGTTGACCACGTCGAGGTCGACCTCCGGGTCCTGATTCTCGAGATTCAATGTCGGCGGCACCACCGAATCGCGGACCGAGAGCACGGTCAGTACCGATTCCAAGGCGCCGACCGCTCCGATCGAATGTCCCAGCGCAGATTTGGGGGCGTAGACCGAGGGGTGGTCGCCGATCGCCGAGCCGATGGCGCGCGCCTCGGCGGTGTCGCCGATCGGGGTTCCGGTGGCATGTGCGTTCACATGCGTCACATCGGTTCTGGACAGTCCACCGGTCCGCAGGGCCCGCGTGATCGCCCGCGCTGCCCCCTTCCCCTCAGGATCGGGCGCTACCAGGTGGAATCCGTCAGAGGTGACGCCGGCGCCGAGCAGCCGGGCGTGCACGGTGGCGCCGCGGGCGCGGGCGTGCTCCTCGCTCTCGAGCACCATCATCGCGCCGGCCTCACCGAAAACGAAACCGTCGCGGTCACTGTCGAACGGGCGTGAGGCGCGCTTGGGATCGTCGTTGCGGGTACTCATCGCCCGCATCATGGTGAACGCGGCGATCGGCACCGCCTGAATCGAGCCCTCCACACCACCGGTGACCACGACGTCGGCATCGCCCATCACAATCGATTTCCAGGCGTTGGCGACCGCCTCCGAACCGGAGGAACAGGCCGAAACGGGCGTCGAGATACCGGCTTTGGCGCCCACTTCCAAACCCGCGACCGCGGCGGCGCCATTGGGCATGATCATCTGCACGGCCAGCGGGCTGACCCGGCGATAACCGCCGTTGGACATCTTGTCCTTGATATCGATCAGCGCCTCGACGCCGCCCAGACCGGTCCCGATACTGACCCCCAGCCGCTCCGGATCCACTTCGGGCGAACCGGCATTGCGCCACACCTCGCGCGTGAGCACCAGCGACATCTGCTCGACATAGCTGAGCCGGCGAGCCTCCTCGCGGGTGAGCACCGACCGCGGCGCGACCTTCAGATGGCCGCCGATGCGCACCGGAAGTTCGAACTGCTCGACGAATCCGTCCTCGAGGGTGTCGATCCCGCTCTCGCCGTGCAGCAGACCCTTCCAGGTGGAGTCGACATCACCGGCTATGGACGTGGTCGCGGCCAGACTGGTGACGACGACATCGCGATAGGGGGTACGCCTGGAAGCGGTCATTCTCAGCTCACTTTCGACAGGTCAAACTGCGAAAACGGGGCAACGCTGGGGAAATCGAACAACAGCCACGCCGGCAAAGGACTACATTGGCGGGCGACAGGGTGCCGGCGGCAGATCTGTCGTCCGGCGATCCGGTCGCAACTGCACTGTACCGGTTTCTTCCCGAGCGTCGCACCGCGATCCACAATGAGGAAGGGCTTCACCGTGTCGAGGAATCTGACCCAGTTCGAGCTGCTGCTCGAACTCGAACCCGTCGCCGAGGCCAACGTGCATCGGCACCTGTCGATGGCCAAGACGTGGCATCCGCACGACTACGTCCCCTGGGACGCCGGGCGCAATTTCGCTGCCCTCGGCGGATCCGATTGGGACCCGGCGCAATCACGGCTGAACGAGGTGGCTCGCGCGGCCATGATCACCAACTTGCTCACCGAGGACAACCTGCCCTCCTACCACCGGGAAATCGCCGAGAACTTCTCCACCGACGGCCCCTGGGGCACCTGGGTCGGCCGCTGGACGGCGGAGGAGAACCGGCACGGCATCGCCATCCGCGACTATCTTGTACTCACCCGCGCCGTCGACCCGGTCGCGCTCGAACACGCCCGCATGACTCATATGACCAACGGCTACAACGCGCTGAAACTGGTTCGCGAGAGTGGTAAACGAGCGCTCGCCGATGTCGCCGACACCGGATTCCTGCATTCGGTCGCCTATGTCACCTTCCAGGAACTGGCTACCCGCGTCTCGCACCGCAATACCGGTAAGGTGTGCGAGGATCCGGTGGCCGACCGCATGCTCGCGCGAATCTCCGCCGACGAGAACCTGCATATGATCTTCTACCGCAACATGTGTGGCGCGGCACTGGACCTGGCGCCGGATCAGGCCATCGAGGCGATCACCGATATCGTCTGCAACTTCCAGATGCCCGGCGCCGGAATGCCGGATTGGCGGCGCAACGGAGTTCTGATGGCCAAACACGGCATCTACGATCTGCGCCAGCACCTCGAGGAAGTGGTGATGCCGGTGTTGCGCAAGTGGAATGTGCTCGAGCGCAACGATTTCACCGCCCGCGGGGATCGCGCCCGCAATACCCTCGGCGATTATCTGGAAACCCTCCGAACCGACTGTGCGCGTTTCGA
>JAFMQT010000373.1 GCA_017354515.1 Nocardia sp.
ATCCGGCTCGGCGAGATCACCTGGACCAGTGGGGAACTCGCATCGAGCGTGCCGCCGGTCACCGAATTCCCGGCCCGCACGATGGCCGCGGAATTCGCCGCGGCCGCGGCCCGCCACGCCGACGAGGTGGCGGTGGTGTCCGATGACGCGCGGCTGACCTACCGCGAACTCGACGCGCTATCGGACGCGATCGCCGCTTGGGTGCACGCCGCCGTACCCGATCGGCTGGTCGGCGTGGCCATGGCGCCCTCGATCCGATTCGTGGCGACGGTGCTGGCGCTGTTCAAGTCGGGCAAGGTGTATGTGCCGCTGGATCCTTCGTCGCCACCGGCCCGGCTGGCCGCCATGACCGCCCAATGCGGTGCGACGACGGCGCTGGCCGACCGGTGTGACACGCTGTCGATCCCCGGAATCCGTCTCCTGGAGCTCCCCGCCGAACCGGAGGAATCGGCCCCCGCGCCGACCGCGCCGGATGTCGACGATCAGGCGTATCTGCTGTTCACCTCGGGAACCACCGGTGTGCCGAAGGGGGTGCCGGTCACCCATCGCGCCGCGACCAGGTTCTACGACGGTCTGCGCCGGGAGACCGGAATCGGCCGGGCGCGTTGGCTGCTGTTCCATTCGATTTCCTTCGATGTCTCCCTGGTGGAGATCTTCGCGGCGCTGTTCGCCGGTGGCACCGTGTGCGTTCCGGCTCCGGAGGTCAAGCGTGATCCGCGGCGGCTGGCCGAGTTTGTGCGCCGGCACCGGATCGAGGCGGTGCTGTTGACTCCGTCGGCGTTCGCGATGCTCGCCGATCGGTTCACCGGCATCGATTCCATCCGTCATCTGCTGATCGGCGGTGAGCGCCTGGAATACCCGCTGCTGACCGAATTCGTCACCGCGCGAGGCGATGTGGCGGTATGGAACTGCTACGGCATCACCGAGACCACGATGTATCACACCGCGTTCCCGGTGCCGCCGGATCCGGGCCGGTTCCCGGCGGAATCGGTGATCGGCCGGCCGTTCGCCGATATGGGGATGGCCGTGGTCGACGACCGGTTACGGGTGCTACCACGCGGGGTGCGCGGGCAATTGGTGGTCAGCGGTGCCGGGCTGATGGCCGGCTACCTTAACCGGGACGAACTGACCGCCGAGAAGTTCGTGACAATCGAGGGCGTGCGCAGCTATCTGACCGGAGACCGGGGCCATCTGGACGCCGAGGGCCGGTTCGTCATCTCAGGACGTATCGATAATCAGGTCAAGATCCGCGGTCACCGGTGCGAACTCGGTGATATCGAAGCCGCCCTGTACCGAACCGGCCTGGTCGCCAACACCCATGTGGCACTGGATGGTTCGGGATTGACCGCGGAACTGGTGTGCTTCGTTGTCCCGGTCGGGGCCGCGACGATGCCGCAGCTGCGCGAGCGGTTGCGCGAATATCTGCCCCGCTACCTCGAACCCGACATATTCGTGCCGCTGGAGACGCTGCCGCTGAATACCAACGGCAAGGTCGACGACGACGAACTATTCCGTCGGTACCGGGCCGACGCCGATACCGCGACCGCCGCCGGTGCGGGAGAATCGGCGGGTACCGGTGTCGACGATGTGGTCACGCAGGTATGGACGGAGGTGCTCGGTACCTCCGATTTCGAGGGGACCACCCGATTCTTCGATGCCGGCGGCACCTCGGCGATGGTGCTGCAGGTGGGTGAGCGACTGCGCACCCGGCTCGGGCTGGCGGAGCTGGACGTGGTCGACCTCTTCGAACACTGCACACCGGACACACTCAGCGGATTTCTCGCGGACAAGGTATGAGGCGCATGCAGATCGACGACCCCACCCTCGACGAACGCCCCGCTGTCACCGGGACCGACGGCGACAGTGCCGACTATCTGGCGGTCTGCGGCTGGCTCACCCGCCCGCGCCCGGATTCGGGAATCCGGATCCCCGACGAGGAGGACGGGTGGAGCCACCGTGGCTACGGTGATCTCGCCGCCGACGCTCGCGGAATCGCCGCGCACCTGATGGCATCGGGTCTGCGCGCCGGTGACGGCGCGTGCCTGGTCCTTCCGACTGATTTCCGCTGTGTGGCAACGCTATTCGCGGCCTGGTCGGCCGGTGCGGTGGTCACCCTGGTGCCGCCGCCGGTGTTCGGTGGCGGCGAGGAATATATCGACCACCTGGCCGCGATCATCGCCGCTGCCGCGCCGCGCCTGGTGGTCACCGCCCCGGAACTGGAATCGGTGATCAGCCGGGGTATGACCGCGGCGGGAGTGCCTGGCGCGCCGGTACTCGTCCGGGGAACCGAGCGGGCCGAGCAGGCGCCGCGACGTACCGCGATCACCGGAAACGATTGCGCCCTGGTGCAATTCACCTCGGGCTCGTCCGGAAAGCCGAAGGGCGTGCGAATCAGCTGGACGAACCTGGCCGCCAATCTCGACCACATCCATCGGTCACTGGCGTGGGAGCCGACCGATGCCACCGCCTCATGGCTGCCGCTGTATCACGATATGGGTCTGATCGGAGGTCTGCTGGCCACGATCTCGCTGCAGGGCGATCTGTATCTGATGCGCCCGGACGAATTCATCCGGGATCCGCGGCTGTGGATCGAGGCGATGGCCCGCGTCGAGCATTCGGTGGCGCCGTCATTCGGGCTCGGATACGCTGCGCGCAGACTCGACCATGAGCAGATCGCGGATCTGGACCTGTCCGGATTCCGTTCGCTGATCGTCGGCGCCGAGCCCATCGATGTCGAACACGTCCACGCCTTCACCGAACTGCTGACCGGGATCGGCTACGACCCGGCGTGCCTGCGCCCGGCCTACGGATCGGCGGAGTCGACCCTGATGTCGACCATGTCCGAGGCGGGACATACCCCGACCGCACTCCGAATCGACCGGACCACACTGCGATTCGGCGGCCGGGTCACGATCCGGGAGCACGTCGACTATCTGGGGCAGCGACTCGGCGCGGGGAGCTGGGTGGTCGGACTGGGCGGCTCCACCTCGCGGGTAAAGGTGCGGATCGTCGACGGAGAGGGCGCCGAGCTGCCCGCGGGAACTCTCGGTGAGGTCGTCGTGGCGGGCACGTCGGTGGCCGGCGGATATCACGATCAGGATCAGGCGCGTCCCGACGCCGCCGCGGGCACCCGATTCGCCGGAGGCGAATTGTTCACCGCGGACGCGGGATTCATCCAGGGCGGTGAGCTGTACATCCTCGGCCGGATGGGATCGAGTATCAAGGTTCGCGGCAAGTCGGTGTTCATGGAGGATGTCGATGTGCGGGTCGCCCGTGAGGCGGGGCTGGCCGGGCACCGGGTCGCCGCGGTGGCGATGCAGGACGCGGGGGCGGCGGCCGGCATCGTGCTGTTCGCCGAAACCGAACCCGGCGAGTGGATCGAGGCCGCGCGCAAGGCATTACGCGCCGAACTCGGACCGGCGGCGAAGGTGACCATCGCCGTGGGCGGGCGGGGGCTGATCCGGCGCACCTCGAGTGGTAAACCTCGCCGCCGCTTGATGTGGGAGATGTACGGCAAGGGTGAACTCGATACCGAGATCACCGTGTACGAGGCGGCCGAACCCATCGCGCCGCGTCCGGCGCGGGTGATCGCGGATCGGCGTCCGTCCTCGGCGGTCCTGTCCGACACCGAGATCGCCGAATTACTCGACCGCGCGCTGACCCAGGTCCGGGTGGCCGACGAGGCGACGATCCTGCTGGAAGGGTCCATCGCGGAGGGTTTCGGCAATGAGGGCTCCGATATCGACTTCCTGGTGGTCTCGCCCGGCGCGGAGCAGACCCCGGAGATGCCGACCGTGCTGTTCCTCGGCGGGCGCCGCGTCGAGGTCCGCACCCGATCGCGGGAGCAGTTGCGGGGTCAGCTGGACTACGCCGCAATGGCACTGACCAACGCCGCCGCCAAGGCACTCACCGAGGAGACGGCGGCGCCCGGGCTGCTCGACCTCGATCAGGACATCCTCAACCGCTGTCAGAGATTCACCCGCGCGGTGATCGTGCGCCCCGGCGCGGTCGATATCGACGAACTCCGCCGGGCGCTGCCGCAGGCCGATCTGAGCCGGCTGTTGAGCCGCTGGTGGTATGCCCGAGCGCGGGAATCGCTGCGCCAGGCCGTGGCCATGTCCGCCCTGCGCCAGCGTGAGGAGTCCGCGGACTGGGCCCGCGACGGATTGCTGCAGGCGGTCAAGGGCTGGGCGGCCGGGCGCGGCGAAACCTATCTGGAATCCAAGTGGATCGGCCCGCAGCTGGAGCGAATCGGCGACCAGTCGGTGGCCGAGAAGTATTTCGAGCAGTCCCGCGGCCTGCTGCTGGGGACGGCCGACCTCGCCGGAACCTTGGCACTGGCATCCGAGCTGGGGATAGCCGTCGATGATGATCCGGCCGCCGTGCTACTCGGCCGGGTCAAGGGGGTCACGTCCTGGCCCATCGACGGCCGAGTGCACGTACTTCGCGACAGCACAGAGGTTTTCGTGCTGTCGGACCGGGCGGCGCGGGCGTGGCGGACTGTTGTGTTCGGCCGGTCGCTGCCGGAGATCGAGCGCCGTCTGCCCGGGCCCCTGCACGACGAACTGGCCGAATTCGTCCGGCTGGGCCTGGTAGCCCTGCATTGGGGCCGGCGCAATCCGATCCGTCCGGCGGTGGCCATGGTCAAACCGCAGACGCCCTATATACCGCCGCCGGTGACGGTGGCGCCGTCGCTCGGAATCGGCGGCGGCGCCCGAGCCGACGATCGTGCGGTATCGCTGAACCCGTTGCCCGCCCGCCGTTTCACCGAATGCGGTTCGGCGCTGGTGTGGTCGAATGTGATCATCGAGAACGCTCGCGAGGATCTGCTCGGAGCGCTCGCACAGCGGCAGCATCGGGTCGCGGACGCCGCCGCGGACCGTCTGATCAAGGGTGCGGTGCGGCTGTTGCTGGGTGCGCTCGGGGTCAGTCCGCTGCCCCCCGATGTGGCGGCCACGACCACTCTCGATCGGTTGATGCCGGCCGCCACCCCCCGCCGCACCGAGCTGCTGGCCCAGCTGCGCGCGGCCCGGGCGGTCGCC
>JAFMQT010000374.1 GCA_017354515.1 Nocardia sp.
CCTATGCCGCCTCCAAGGCCGGATTATCCGGTCTGACAAATGAATTGGCGGTGCAGTGGGCCCGGCACAGCATTCGCGTCAACACCGTCGCTCCCGGCTTCTTCCGCAGTGAGATCACCGCACCGCTCTACGAGCACGAACGTTCCCTGGAGTACCTGCGCCGCAACACTCCCCTGCCCCGCCACGGCACCCCCGACGATGTCGTCGGGGCGGTGGCGTGGCTGGCCGGCGACGCCGCCGCCTACGTCACCGGCCAGACCATCGTCGTCGACGGTGGCTGGACCGCCCGCTGAACCGGCGTCCGGCTAGAGCATACGGCGCGGGTGCGCGGCCGCCCTGGCACGCCGCACCGAGATCCGCGACCAGACGAGGTTCTGCAGGGCCAGTGTGCCCCATCCGGCCAACGCCATCCCGGCGATGTTCACCAGCAACTGCAGGCAACTGTCCACGATCTCCGAGCCGACCCCGAACGCCGCCGCGAGGGCGATATTGCCCGCGGCCGGCACCGTTGTCACCGAGATGAAGACCCCGGCCAGACCGGTCGCTTTCGCCGAGGTGAGGGAGAGCACGCCGGCCGCACCGGCCACCAGCGCCACGATGAACGACCACTTGTCCGGTGAGTAGATGAAGGCGGTACTCGGACGGGGACCGACCACGTCCTCGAGCGTCACCCAACCCAGCGCCCGGCCGATCAGGGCCAGCACCAGGGTGGTGAGAATGGCGGCGACGAAGCCCAGTACCACCGTCCTGATCGCCAGCCAGCCGAGGGCGTAGCGCCGCCGCACCAACGCCACACCCAACGCGGCGACCGCCCCGAATTCCGGGCCGAGCACCATCGCGCCGATGACGAGCACCTGCGAATCGCTGATGATCGCGATACTCGAGATCACCGTCGCCAGCGTCATGAAGCTCAGATATGACCAGTTCAATTCGGTTGCCTCATAGGAACGCTGGGCAACATCGGCCCACACCACCGAATCCGACGCGCTGCCCGGAGTACGGATCTCGGCCTCGAATCCGCCCCGCGACAACCACGTGGTCACCGGCTGCAGTTCGATACTGCCGCGTTGGTGGACCCCCAGTTCACGCAGGCCGGCGACGATATCGTTGGTAGCCTCGCGCGCCACGTTCGCGGTGACCACGTCACCGGCGGGTCGCACCGCCGCACCGCGCAGCACGGTCAGTCCGCTGACGCTCGCATCGCCGTCGAGGACGCCGAGCACATCGTCGGTCATCTCGCCCGGCACCAGAATTCGAAGGTTCAGCACGGGTACAGTCTGCCGCCCATCGGCCGCCACGTCGCCGATCCCGCACCCGAAGCCGGACGTGTCACCGCCTGCCACGCCCAGCGGGCGCCTCACCACCCGGGTGCGGTGTCCTTGTTGGCCGCCCGCAGGGTGGCGATCGCGATGGTGTCGTGCAGGCGTTCGCGCAACGCGTTCCACTGCTGGGTGAACCCGGGATCGGACTGTAGTGGCTTCCACAGGGCCCGCAGCGATTTGGGGGTGTGCATGCCCGGCATCCAGAGTCCGCTGAAGTGCCGGACCAATGGTTCGATCAGATCCAGATACTGCGGGCTCAGCACATCGAACAGATCGGCCTGCTCCAAGGTTTCGGTCAGCACCGTGAGCAACCAGTCGTGCGCGGCCAATTCCTCGCAGAATCGTTGCGCCGCTCGAATCTCCGATTCCTCGCGCAACACCAGCCGGACCGAACGCACCCGCTCACCGGGCAGATGCATGGTCACCTTCGGCCCGGCCGAACCGCCGATCACCGCACTCCAGCACAGGCGGGTGACCCCGACCTGCACCGGAGGCGACTGGTCGAGCCGGGAGTCACCGCGAACCCGGACCAGCAGGCGATCACTGATCGCATCCAAATCCAGAATGCCCTCACCGGCACCGGCCGCTCGGTCGAGGTGATAGCCCTCGGCCAGTGCGGTCCCCGCCCGTACCGGATCCGGCGGAACGACATCGATCGCCTCGGTGACACCTTTACGGCTCAGATAGTGCGACCACGGTTGCCGCATTCGATCGCCGCTGCGCACGATCCGCGTATACACCGAGGACTGCAGGATCCGTCCCCCGGTGACCAGAGCGCGCCCGGCCACCGTCCCGACGATACGGACCGGCGCCGGCGCGCGCCCATCGCGGTGCAGTCGCGTCGCGCAGTCGACACCGGCCGCCAGGGACGGCGAGATCGCCACCGAGCCGGGCCGCTCCCGCCAGGACACCGCACGGCCCGGCATCAGCGCCAGCAACTGTGCGGCCTCCTCCCGGACCAGAGCTACGGCGGAGGGCACCAGGCAGGTCTTCACCTCACCGAGCACAACCAGCGGAGCGGACATCTCACGACTCGTCCAGCAGCAGATGCGCCTGCCGTTCACTGACTTTCGCGGCCACCGCGATACCTTCCGCGGCGCCGGAGGCTGCGATCTGCGCACCGATCTCCTCGTCCAGATCGAGGTGGTCCAGGATCACCTTGACCGCGTGCTCGACCTCGATATAACGCTTGGGGAGCATCGACAGTGTCTGATACGCCGCGAACGCCTGACAGCCAGGTTCGAGCGCGATGACCGGTGGCAGCTCGTGCCAGCGCTCCGGCCACGGCGCATCGCCGGACCACGGCTGCGGATCCACCACGGCCGCACCGTGATAGCGCAGCATCCCCAGCCGCAGCAGATGCCAGATGGCCGCCAGGAACGGACACGACCAGCGCCTGCGACCGGTATCGGGCAGAACGCTCCACAATTCGATATCGATGAATATCGAATGCTCACCCGAACTGAACACCACCGGGGGCCGATAGACCCGCTCCCGCATGGCCTGCGCGGGTTCGGCGGACGAGGAGCGGCGGCCGTTGCACAACCACCCCGATTCGGAGGTCGGCGGACGAGCCCCACCCTCGTGCGGGGCCGGTTCGGGAACGATCCGGGCCGCGACCATCTCGGCCACCTCGATCGGTTCGCCCACCGCGACCCCGCCGGAGAACAGTTCGGCCTGCGCACAAGCCGACTCGCGGGCCAGGTAGTCGATCCGCAGACCGCATTCGCGCGCCGCGGTCAGCAGCCGCGGAACAATTCTGGCAGGACTGCGATCAGGGTGCTCGCCCTGGAAGTAGTCATCGATCAGATAGCAGCTGCTGATCCGCGCGTGCGGACCGTATTGCCGACGAGCCGATTCCTCGAACGCCGCGACCAGTGGAACAATCCGCCGCATCTCCGCGCGCACCTTGGCCGGATCCTCGGCGATCTCCTTCAAGGTGAAGTGGCCGACCTCGATCGACAAGTGCGACAACGGAATGGCCGCTATCGAAGGGTTCTCCGTGGCTTCGCTGTAGTCCTGGACCACGGCGATCACAACCTGTTCCAGGTGGCCGGATCGACCAGCCGGCGCGCCAGTTCGCCGTACACCAGCGCGGTCTCGCCATTGGCGATGTGGGAGTTGACATCAGAATCCAGAATGATCTGCTCACGCCATTGCAACACCGGTTCCATCGGGGTTTCACCGAGTACCGAGGTGGCGCCGAGCCGATTGTTGTTGGCGAGCTGACGCAGCGCCTTGTTCTGTTCGTTCAGCCAGGCGGCCTGGGCGGGCCGCATCCGGGCACTGGCGGCACCCACATCGGGAACCGCGGTCCGCACATAGCGAATCGAATCCAGCAGCGCGTCCCGGTCGTGCCCGTAGGCCGCGCCCATCTCGAGCAGTCCGTGCTCACCGTGCACCAGACCGGCCGCGGCCACGATGTGCTGGCGGGTCCAACGGTGGAACACCAGCCAGCGCGACGTACGACCGGCCAGTGCCGACCGCGCGGTGGCCTCCAGCACGATTTCCAGCGCGGCCGAGCGGCCCGCGCTCAGATCGACGATGACCACCGTGAATTCGTGCTCGAGTTCCAGCAGTAGATCCGCGCACCGGTCCACGATGGTCGCGTCGAGGGTGAGGAATTCCGCGCCACCGCGATCACCCGGGACCAGCACCAGCCGGCTCGTCCGCGGCCCCCGGCGTAGACCCACCCGGTCGGTGGCCGCGACGATATCGATCGGATTCGGCTTGCCGCGCCGGCCGAGCAGATACGAGTGCAGCCCTCCCCGCTCGGTCCCTCGTTCGGCCACCCCGATCTCGAACAGCGCGCCCGAGGTCGGTGAACCGAAATCGAAATCCACATACGCGACCGAGCGGCCGGCCAGAGCCAGCCGGTACGCCAGATTGCAACTGGTCACCGAGCGGCCCGTGCCGCCTTTGTCCGAGGTCGAGAACACCAGCACCGGTCCCCCTCACCGCGTCGCGTCCTCGCGCGCGTTGACCAGCTCGTCGAGCTGCTCGAGTGCGCGCACGGCCAGGCTGAACGCGGTACCGGGCCGGCGACGCCACAGCCGCCGGGCCCGATCCAGGGACTGTTCGATCCGATCCAGTTCCGAGCGTTTGGCGGACTGGTCCTGTTCACTGACCTCCAGGCGTTCGCGGTTCAGCAGATCATCGGCCTCCCGCAGCAGGTCCTGCGCCCGATTGACCATCGGCTGCGGAGCCGGTGGAGGACGCCGGTAGGTGTCGTAGGCGGCGACCAGACATTCCATCACCCGTTCGGTGAGGAACCAGGACGGCAGCTCGGGCGCGGGCGGAACCGACGGCCCCAGCACGGGTCTGCTGTCGTCCCACAGGCCCGCCGCCGGCCCGGATCCCATCGCCCGGTGGTCGAGGTGGTCCATGGTCGCCTCGGCCAGCGCCATCAGCTGATCGCGGACCGATACATCGACCGCGACCCGGGCCGCCTCGATACTGCGTTTGAGCAGCAAGGTCGCGTAATCCGGTACGTACCAGAACAATCGGGGCCCCTGATCGATATTCTCCGCACCCGCAAGGCCCAGGCCCACACCGGGATAGTGCAGGCGGGCCGCCTGGTCGTTGGCTGTCGGCCGGTTGATGATGCGGCCGCGGCGCGCGAGTTGATCCAGGACGTTCACCGCCCGCTCGAGATCGTCGGTGGTGGCGCGTGAGAGCAGATCCTGCACCAGAATCGCGGCCACC
>JAFMQT010000090.1 GCA_017354515.1 Nocardia sp.
CCCCCCGCGGGTGCGGCGGCGCTGCCTGGGGCTGGTGCGGTGCCGTTGGGTGGTGCCGCTGCCGCCGCTCCGTCCGTCGGCTTGTCGAAACCGGGTACCTCGCCGAATGGTGCCGCGCCGGGTGTCGGCGCCGCGACCCCGTTGGGGACCAGCGCGAATTCCGGTGCGCCCGGCTCGAACCCGGCTGTTCCCGGGGCCAACCCCGCGGTGCCCGGAGCCAGCCCCGAGGTGCCTGGGACCAACACCGTGCCCCTGGGTGCGAGCCCGTTCACCGCCCCGGCGCTCAATACCCAACCGCGCTGCCCCCTGGGCTGGCCGGCGCCGGCACAGCAGGGCGGGCTCGCCTCGCTGATCGGCCTGGCGCCGATGGCCGGGCCCTTCTCGTCCGAGGCGTTCGCCCTGGGGGCGGTGTACCAGCCGCTGCTGCAACTGGCCGGACCGGTGCTGGCCCAGATCGCTCCCGTGCTCGCGCAGTATCAGCCAGCCATCGATCCGGTCATCACCCGCGTGCAAGGCGCCGAAGCGGTGGTGCTGCAGGCGATCCTGCCGTACTACGGCCCCTATCGCGGTCAGCTGATCGCCGCCGAAGGAGATCTGGCGCGCCGACTCACACCGGTACTCGACAGCGTCTACAACAGTCCGGCGGCCTCCTGCTTCGTGGCGTGGCAGGGGCAGGTCATCGCACAGGCGAAGGGCGGTCCGATCAAGGTCGCGTCGCTGGCCCACCCCGGAACCGTGGTCGAACTCGGCCCCAAACCCTGATCGGACGTCCGTCCGCACTCCCGAAACCGCCTAGTCGGATATCAAACTATAGGATGTCCGCAAAGTTAGGGTGCTGCGGAAAGGATCGATGATGGCCGAGGCGCGAGTCTTGTTCAGCAGACGCGGCAATGTCGGGGAGATCGTCCTCAACCGGCCCCGGGCGATCAACGCACTCGATCATTCGATGGCCACCGCGATTCTGGCCACCCTGCGCGAATGGGCCCGCGACGACGCTGTTCACGCCGTCGTGCTCACCGGTTCGGGCGAGCGCGGCCTGTGTGCGGGCGGCGATATCGTCGGCATCCACGCCGATGCGAAAGCTGCTGTAGAGCAAAGCATTTCGCGGATCGACTGCGCACAGCTGCCTTCCGGGCGGTTCTGGCGTGACGAGTACATCCTCAACGAGTACATCAGCCGCTATCGGAAGCCGTATATCGCGGTGATGGACGGCATCGTGATGGGCGGTGGCGTCGGCCTGTCCGCGCACGGCAGCCACCGGATCGTCACCGAGCGTTCGATGGTCGCCATGCCGGAGACCGGAATCGGATTCATCCCCGATGTGGGCGGGACGTATCTGCTCTCGCGCGCACCCGGCGAAGTCGGCACTCATCTGGGACTGACCACCGCGCGGATGGGCGCCGGCGATGCCATCGCGGCTGGATTCGCCGACTATTTCGTCCCGTCCGAGCGGATCCCGGAACTGCTCGCGGCGCTGCCGGGAGCCGACGCCGAAACCGTGATCGCGCGACTTGCCGAACCGGCCCCGGAATCGGAGCTGATGGCGCAGCGAGGCTGGATCGATACCTGCTACAGCGCCGACACGGTCGAGGAGATCGTGGCCCGGCTGCAGCGCTACGATGCCCCCGAGGCCGCCAAGGCCGCCGCCGAAATCGTCGCGAAATCTCCTGTCGCGCTGAAGGTTACGCTGCGCTCGCTGCGGGAGGCCCGGGGTGTGCTCGAGCTCGCCCGGGTGCTCGATACCGAATATCGGGTGTCGGTGGCCGCGTTGACGACCCATGATCTGGTCGAGGGCATTCGCGCCCAGGTCGTGGACAAGGACCGCAATCCCCAGTGGTCGCCCGCGACCCTCGACGCGGTGCCGGAGGCACTGGTGGACAGCTATTTCGTCGAATTGGGCGATCGCGAACTGGGTCTGGGCGATCGGAACTGAGCCCGGCTCGCTATCGTCACCGATAACCGTCGCCGAAACGCCGCCCCGGCGGGGACCCGGGAAAGGACATACCGTGACCGACTTCGAGACCATCCTGCTGGAACGCACCGGCCGCATCGCGGTGATCACGCTGCACCGACCCAAGGCGCTGAACGCGCTGAATTCGCAGGTCCTCACCGATATCACCGCGGCCCTCGACGAACTGGAAACCGACGCCGAGATCGGCGCGCTGGTGCTTACCGGTTCGGAGAAAGCCTTCGCGGCCGGCGCCGATATCAAGGAAATGAACAACGAGTCCTATATGGACATGTTCCTCGGCGACCACTTCGCGGGCTGGGATCGGGTCGCCGCCTTCCGGAAGCCGCTTATCGCCGCGGTCGCCGGATATGCCTTGGGTGGCGGCTGCGAATTGGCGATGATGTGCGACATTCTGATCGCCGCCGACACCGCGAAATTCGGCCAGCCGGAAATCAAACTGGGCGTAATTCCCGGAATGGGCGGCTCCCAGCGGCTGACCCGCGCGGTCGGGAAGGCCAAGGCGATGGACCTGATCCTCACCGGCCGCAATATGGGCGCAGAGGAGGCCGAACGCGCCGGCTTGGTCGCCCGCGTGGTACCCGCGGCCGAGTTGCTGGACACCGCGCGCCAGGTCGCCGAGACCATCGCCGCAATGTCACTGCCGTCGGTGATGATCGCCAAGGAGGCGGTCAACCGCTCCTACGAGGTGACCCTGGCCGAGGGTCTGCGCTTCGAACGCCGCGTCTTCCACTCTCTGTTCGCCACGGCGGATCAGAAGGAAGGTATGGCCGCGTTCGTGGAGAAGCGGGCCGCGAACTTCGAGAACCACTGACGCACCGGCCGGGGTCGGCCGGTCACCTGGGTCCCCACGGCCCGGTGTGGGTGCCCGCCACGTCGAGATGACTGTCCGGTACGTGCCCGGTCGGCGGCGCCGGTTTGCTGTCGGTGACCAGCAGACCGGTCACGGTGGCGCCGAGGGCGGCGGTCACCGCGAGGGCCGCCGCCACCCTGCGCCGCGGCACGCCGTGCACGGGCGGCGGTGGTAGCGCCTGGCGGACCGGGCAGCGGAATCCGTGGATCCAACGGGTGGACGGCTGCGGGGCCGCCATCATGACCGCGCCGCGCGCGGAGACCGATTCGGGTTCCGGGTCGTACACCACCGGCAGGTTGAAGGACTGCTCCAACTCCTCCCGGATACCCGGATTGCGGGTGCAGCCGCCGAGCAGGACCAGCGCATCCGGGACGACGCCGCTGTCGGCGATCAGTTCCCGCACCGCGGTCACCGAATGGTCGACTCCGGCCCGCACCAACTCGAAGAAATCGCTGCGGGTGAGCACCGCGCGCGTCCTGCGGATGGGGTCGCTGGCGGTGACGACGGGTGTCGAACTCAGCTGCTCCTTGTAGTCGCGAATGGTGGAGGTGCAGACCGAGACACCCTCGTGCGCCAGCTGATGGCGCAGCAGGGCATCGTGGCCGTCACCACCTACGACCGTGCCGCGAGTAGCGGCGAGGATGGCGTCGGTGCGGCAATCGGCCTCGGTCAGGGTCAGACCGGAACTGCCCAGGTCATACAGCAGCACCGAACCCCGCCTGGGCAGTTGACCGGTGAAGCGCAGATAGTTGAGCTGGGCCAGCGGTTCGTCGACGATGGTGAGCCGGGTCCGTCCGGCGATCGCCCGGATCGCCTCGGCGTGCCGATCACAGCGGGTGGTGACCGCGATACCGGAGACCACCTCACCGCGCCGGTCCGCGCTGTCGCGCATCAGATCTATCGCGTCGAGAACCGGGTCCTCGACCCCGACTCCGGGCCGTCTGGGGACCGCGCAGCGGTCGATCGGAGGCAGATGTGGCTGATCGGAATGCGTGAGCATCGCCCGAGCGCCACCCGCGCCCGCCGAGACCCCCAAGACCAGCACCATGGGCTCAATGGTGAACCTTTCGGCGGCCGATGGGAAGGGTTCGACTCGACAAGTCGTTTACCTTCGGCCGCGGCCGCCGCTCAGCTCCAGCGGTCGGTGATATCTCCGGCTTCGAAATCGCCTGCGGCATGCCGGAATTCGGCCAGCAAGCGAAGCAGCTGCCGCAGCCGGTCCGGAGGAAGTCCGGGTTCCGCGAAGACCCGCTTGTTCAATTCCTCGGTGGTCGAGGTCGCCAGTTCGCGGCCCGCGTCGGTGATCGCGATGAGCGTCGCGCGCCGATCGGTGGGGTGCGGAACCCGTTCGACCAGCCGTGCGGCCTCGAGCCGGTCGACGGTATTGGTGACGCTGGTCGGATGGACCTGCAGGCGGGCGCTGGCGACGGTCATCGGCAACGCGCCGGTCCGGCTGAAACTCAGCAGCATCAGCAGCTCATAACGGGAGAAGGTCAAACCGGACGGCCGCAGCGCCTCGTCCACCCGGGCCATCACGATCTGCTGGGCTCGGACCAGGGAAGTCACGGCGGCCATACCGTCGGCGACCTCACCCCACCCGTGTGCGGTCCACTGGCGGTGGGCCTCGTCGATGGGGTCGAGCGGAAGCGGTCGTGGTGCGGCCATGGGGTGAGTCTATTTGTGTGGTCGCGATATCCGACCGTGCGGTATCGGGTGGCTCAGCTGATTCCGGAAAGGTCGCGGGTGACCACGTGATTGCGGTCCGCGATCGTGCCGAGGGTGTATTCCGGTATCAGCCCCAGATATTCCGCCCGGGATCGAGTGCTCCAGCGGCGCGCGTCCGGAGTTCTGGTTTTGCGGAAATTCACCATGTACCCGCCCTCGTACAACCGCAGCTCGCAATACCCGCCGGGATATTCCTTCACCGCCCCCACTTCCAGGAATTCGACATCGAGCGGGATATCGGGCCTGGTGCGGCGATTGCGGTGGGTGTGCCCGGCATGGTGGAAGAACACTCCCGGCGCCGAGCCGTAGAGCCGCTGCAGGGCCATCGCATCCTGGCGGTTCAGCACGAAATCCGGGCCGGACAGATTGCTCACCGCGGATTCGGTGGTGACCGGGTGATGTCCGAAGACGAGTGTCGGGCGTTCCGGATCCGCGCGTAGCGCGGCGCGCAGCCGGTCGAACTGGTCGGCGCCGATACTGCCGCCGGAACCGTCGAGCCGGGTGGTGTCCACGCCGATCACGCGCAGCCCGCCGGTCCGATATTCGGTCAATTGTCCTGGTGGCATGAAGGATTCGCCCCAGCAATCGCGGTGCCCGGCGGCCGCCTCCGGGCAGTCCCGGTAGTCGGCGCCCAGATGCGGCCGGTCGTGATTGCCGCGGGCGGCGAACCAGTCGCGGCCCGCCACGCCCCAGTGATCCAGCAGCGAACGGACCCGGCGGGCCTGCGCCGGTGTGGCTTCGGCGGTGAGGTCTCCGGCGACCACCAGAGGGCCCGCCTCGCGATCGGGCCGGCGCAGATCGTCGAGTAGTGCGCCGAGCATGACCTCGGGGTAGGGGAGCAGGCCCGGCTCCTGCCGGACGCCCGGCGGCTGACCCGCTGCGACCAGGCCGCTGACCTCCTCGCCGAGATGAATATCGTTGCACAGGGCGATAGTTCGAAGCAGCCGTCCCGGCGGCGGGACCAGGGTCCGGAATTCGCCGGTGATCTCCGGTGCGCCGGACATCCGGGTGACCGCGTTCGCCGCCGGCGTCGCGCGCACCCCGTCTGCCGAGGCCTCGAAGCGGTAGCGCCGTCCCGGTTCCAGGCCCTCGATCTGCGCGTAGTGATAGGGGGTGCGTGCGGAATCGGCGATCGGCACCGTGCGCAGGGGTCCGGCGGAATCGGCTGGAGCCAACCGGATCTCCGATTCCGCGGGAACCGGCACCGGGGTACCCGAGGGACCGGGGCCGAGGCTGGTCCAGGTGAGCACCGCCGAGGTGTCGGTGACCGTGACCACCTCCAGATCGGTCGCGATCAGCGAATTCGGCTGTGCCCGAGCCGATCCGGCGGCCGCGGCGAGCGGCGCTGCCGCCGCCGTGGCTAGCGCGGCCAGTACGCGGCGCCGATTCGGTCCACAGCAGTTCATACCTCCCCCTCGCACACGGTCGGCAGTGTTGTCTCCCGAAGGAGGTGTTTCCCGAAGTGCCGGACTCGACTCTACCGATCCGGGCCACCATTCGGCCCGCCGCACCGCCGATGCGGGTAGGTTGCTAGCCGGCCGCGCATATCGATCGGAAGGAACGGGCCATGGCTCGGTGCACGTTCAACACAGCACGGACCCGGTGCACGTTCGTCCTCGCCGCTGTGGTCTCGATGCTCGCGGCGCTGGTGACCGGCTGTGCGGGTCATTCGAGTGCGGCCGAGATCGTCGTCTACGACGGACACGATCATCGGCTGACCAAACTATGGGCGGACGCCTTCACCCGGCAGACCGGAATTCGCGTGGTCCTGCGCACCGGAGGCGAATTCGATCTGGCGGACGAGATCGCGGCCGAGGGCGATCGCACCCCGGCCGATGTGTATCTCGCCGGAAACTCACCGGCCCTGGCCAAGCTCGATCGTGCGGGCCGGTTCTCCCCACTCGATCCGGCCACCCTGGCGCATACGCCGGCGTGGATGCGGCCCTCGACCGGGCGCTGGACCGCGGTCGCGGCCCGTTCGGCGATTCTGGCCCACGATCCGGTGCGGCTGCCCGCGGACCAACTTCCGGGGTCACTACTGGATCTGGCGCAGCCGCAATGGCGCGGCCGGTGGAGCGTGGACCCGCGCGGTGTCGACTTCCAGACGCTGGTCGCGGGCGTGCTTGCGCTCGACGGCCCGGATGTCACGCGTGCGTGGTTGCGCGGGGTCAAGGACACCGTGCTGGTTCCGCCCGGTGCGGTGGGCCCGCTGGAATCGGTCGGTGCCGGGCACGTCGACAGCGCGGTGGTGTTCGATACCGAGTGGTATCGCGATCGGATCGCTCCCGCCCGGGTAGGTGGTACGTCGGTGCCGTCCTACTTCGGTGCGCGGGATCCGGGTGCGCTGCTGTCACTTTCGGGTGCCGCCGTCCTGAAATCGAGTAAGAATTCCGCGTCGGCCCAGCGTTTCGTCGAGTTCGTGACCGATATCGGTGGTCAGAGTCTGCTCAGTGGCCGTGCGGCCATGGAATATCCGGTGCTGGCCGGGGTTCCGGCCGATCCCGCACTGCCACCGCTGGACTCGCTGCGTCCGCCGCATCCCGATCTCAGCAGGTTGGATCCGGATCAGGCGAAAGCGCTGGTCCGCGAGGCCGGACTCCTGCCACCCTCTGGCAATTGACTGCGCCGGGCAGGTCGCGGCCTCCAGCCCGCGCCGCGGCTGAGCCCGCTTACCGCTTGCCGAGTTCCGACAGCTGATAGGCCAGTGCGTGCCGCGCGGCGGGGATGCGTGCCGCCACCCGGATCATCGCGTTGCGCGCGGTCCGTGCCGGCCGCGCGCGCAGGGTCGCCATCCGCGTCATCCGATCGGTCATGCGCACCACATCCGCCGCGACCGGTCGCCGCGCCCGCTCATATTCGGCGAGCAGGTCCTCGGATTCGCCGGCCAGCACGCGGGCGAGCAGCGTACCCAGCAGTGCCGCGTCCTGGATGCCGGTGTTCATCCCCTGCCCGCCGGCGGGACTGTGCACGTGCGCCGCATCTCCGGCCAGCAGGATTCGGCCGGACCGATAGCTGTCGGCGAGGCGGTGGTGTACGTGAAAGCGTGAGCTCCACAGCACTTCTCGCACCCGGCCGCCGGGCCGGCGGGCATCGAGCAGCCGCTGGATCTGCTCGAGGGTCGGATGTTCGGGTGCCTCGGCGACAGTCGCCACGACGCGGAAGCGATCGCCCTCCGGACTCGGCAGTGGTGCGACGAGAGTGAATCCCTCGGGCGACAGATGCAGCGATACCTGCGACTGCGGCGCCGGCCATCGCATCCGCACATCGGCCAGGACGAACGACTCCCGATAGCTGGCCCCGGTGAATCCGATCCCGGCCGCCTCGCGCACCCGGCTGTGCATACCGTCGGCGCCGATCACATACTGCGCGCGAATCGTCCCGGTAACCCCGGCGGCGTCGGTGTATTCGACCTCCGCCGACTGTTCGCCGTCTCGGATCGCGGTGACCTGGTATGGACGCAGCACCGACCCGCCGGCCTGATGCAGCCGCTCGAGCAGCGCCGCCTCGGTGTGCTGCTGGCCGATCAGCAGCGCGTACGGGAAGTCGGTGGGCAGGCTCGAGAAATCGATCGTCGCGAGCGGGTGCGGCCCGTCATAGAGGACGAACCGCGGCACCTCGAGTCCGCGTTCGCGCAGTGTTTCGGCGACCCCGTACCGGTCCAGTACCTCGAGGGTGCGCGCGTGTACGACCGCGGCGCGTGAGGTGTTGGCGCCGGCGGCGAGCCGGTCCAGCAGCACCACCTCCGTGCCGGCGTCGGCGAGGGTGATGGCGGCGGTCAGCCCGGCGGGTCCGGCGCCGATCACGACAACCGCGGCCGAGGTGGGAACCGTGCTGTTCATGGCTACTCCCTGGGTTATGTCAACAACTGTTTGCCAACGTCTGTTGGCATACACGATAGGCTCGCCGGAGCTGGAAAGTCAACAATTGTTGGCATATGGTGTCGCTATGACTGGACAGGCCGTTCCGCGTCGGTCGGACAGCACTCGCGCGGCGATCCTGCGGGCCGCGCGCCGCCGCTTCGCCGATCAGGGATATGCCAGGGCGACCATCCGCTCGATCGCCGCCGACGCCGACATCGACCCCTCGATGGTGATGCGCTATTACGGCAGTAAGGACGGCCTGTTCGACGCCGCACTCGATATCGATCTGGGCCTGCCGGACCTGTCGGAGGTGGACGATGACGCGCTCGGCGAGGCTCTGGTCCGGCGGTTCCTGGAACTGTGGGAGCCGGCGCCGGTAGCGACCGATGGGGCGCCCGGCAACGACCTGTTGATGGCGCTGTTGCGGTCGGCGGTCTCGGACGAGTCGGCGGCCGCCCGTGCGCGCCGCATTTTCGCCGAACAGGTGATGCCGATGGTGCTCCGGACCGGCGATCGCGCGGACGCACCGCGGCGGGCCGGACTGGTGGTGACCCAGATTCTGGGGTTCGCACTGTGCCGCTACGTCTTACGACTGCCGGAGGTGGTCGCGTTGTCCCCGGCCGAGATCGTGACGACGGTGGGTGCCACGTTGCAGCGCTATCTCACCTCATGAGAAGGGCTTTCAGTCGTAGAGGCGGTCGATGAAGGCGCGCAGGTTGGTGCGCACCCGTTCGGCCTTGTCCTCCTCGCTGAGGTCCTCGCGGTAGCGATTTCCCGCGGCCGGACGCCGGATATTGCGCGCATACAGCGAACAGGCCAGATCGGTGCACATGTGGATGCCGACCGTATTGCCACGCCGCCCGGCCTCGCCGGCCTTGTTCGCGGTCAGTAGTGAGACACCGCTGCCGGTGTGGGTGGTTTTACAGATCGAGCACAACTGCGCCTTGCCCGACCCGCCGGTCTCATACCGCAGCGCGATGCCGACCAGCCGATCATCCTGCGGCGCAACCAGATAGGCGCGGCCCGGCATCGAACGGTCGTTCCAGCCGAAGAAGTCCAGATCCGCCCACGCCTGATCGCCCAGATCGCGCGGGACGGGCAGGCGTTTGGCCTCGCCTTTGGAACAGTTCACGAACGACGAGCGGATCTCGTGTTCGGTCAGTGGTTGCATGTCGGCCTCCTCGTCGCATCGCAAACACGCCGAGGTTACGGCGGGATATCGGCGTCGGCAACCGAATTTCCACGCGGAATCTCCACATCAGTGAGAGTTGTTGTATCGCAGCAACTTCAGAGCATCACGCTCACAGGAATTTCTAGGGATACCGTGCCAGACTCGCGCGCGATGCTCACCTATTTTCAAGCGACGGTTATCGGGGCGGTGCAGGGATTCACCGAGTTGTTCCCCATTTCCAGTCTCGGACACTCGGTTCTCGTCGCGGCGTGGGTCGGTGGTAGCTGGGCGGCTCTGCCCGGCGCCGGCGAGAGGGACGCCGCCGCAACCTATCTGGCCTTCATCGTCGCCCTGCACGTGGCCACCGCGGTAGCGCTGCTGGTTTACTACCGCCGCGACTGGTACGAGATCGTCACCGGATTCGTCGAGATCCTGCGAATCCGGCGGCTGGAGACGGTATCTCAGCGACTGGCATGGTTGATCGTGGTAGCCACCGTACCCGTCGCCGTACTCGGCCCCCTGGTGGGCGAATCGCTGCACGATATGTTCTCGTCGCCGCTCTGTGCCGGAATCTTCCTGACCCTCAACGGATTCGTGCTGGTTCTCGGTGAGGGGCTGCGTCGCCGCAATGAACCCTCACTGGCCGAATACGGGCGCCGCTTCGCGCTCAGCCGCCGCCATGCCGGTGGAACCGATACCCTCGTCGCGCCGCCGCAGCAGGACCGCCGGTTGGCGGCATTGGACTCTAGTGATGCCCTGGCCATCGGATTCACGCAGGCCGGTGCGTTGCTGACCGGCTTCAGCCGCGCCGGTCTGACGATGGTCGGCGGTCTGTGGCGCGGTCTGGAGAACGATCACGCCGCCAAATTCGCCTTCCTGCTGGCGACCCCGGCGATCTTCGGCGCGGGTATCGTCGACCTACCGGACATCATCACTCCGGCCGACAAGGTGCTCTGGGGGCCGATCGTGGTCGGTTCAGTGGTCTCGGGTGTGGTGTCGTATCTGTCGGTCCGATATCTCGAGAACTACTTCCGCACCCGGACCCTGCTGCCCTTCGCGGCCTACTGCGTGATCGCCGGAGTCATATCGATACTCCGATTCCTCTGAGCGATCCTATGTTAGTGAACGCTTGCTTCTGATAGGGTTCCGGGGCCAATGAGTGCGTCGGAGGATGTATGGGTCCGAGCGAGAAGCCGTTGCGGGGTGTGCGGGTGGTCGACGCGGCCCTCGGGCTGAGTGTGGTCGGTGCGGGTTTGGCGACCGGCCTGCCCGGCGCGCTGCTGCGCGATCTGGGTGCGGAGGTGATCCGGGTGCGCTCGCGGCGGCGCGCGACGCTGGACTCCGGGGTCGAATCCGTGCGGGTGTGGGACCGCGGCACCGAGGTCATCGAGGTCGATGACGACGCCGATCCGGAGGCGGCGGCGCGGCGGATCCAGGCCCTGGTGGCGGAGGCGGATGTCCTGTTGGCCTCGGGCGCCGAGGCATCGCTCGAACAGCGGAGATTGTCGTTCGCGGCGCTGGCGCAGGCCAATCCGCGGCTGGTGGTATCACGTATCCGCCCCAGCCGGCACGGCCTGGGAAATATCCCGGACCTGGAGTTGCTGGTCCAGGCCCGGGCCGGTCTGCTGACCCAGATTCGCGCCCATCGCCCCGGGCCGGCGTTCGGCGACCTCACCATCGCCTCGGCCGGCGCCGCATTATCGGCCACCGTCGGCGCGCTGGCCCTGCTCTATCAGCGCGAGGCGATCGGAGTCGGTGGCTGGTCGGACACCTCGCTCTACGACGGCGTTCAGGCGATGCTGCCGATGATCATCGGCAAGGTCGAACACCATTCGCCCGCAACGACTCTGCTGTGGCGCAACCAGGGCCCGGCGGAGGCGCTGTCGTATCGCTGCGCCGACGGCGAATATCTGCAACTGTGGTTCGGCGCGAAAGGCGCGTACGAGGAATTTCTCCGGCATATGGGCGATCGGCCCAGCGAGCAGGGATACAACGCCGACATGATGAGCGGCGCCCTGGTGCAGCGCGGTGCGCGGTGGGCCGAACGATTCGCCACCCGCGAACGGGACTGGTGGATCAAGGATCTTGCCGGACATCGCTTCCGGTGCGAGCCGGTCTGGCGGGCCGGTGAGGCGCTACGGGATCCGCACGTGCGGGAGATCGGCTCGAGTGTCGATCACCACGACCCGGGACTGGGCACCCTGACAACCCTGGGTGCTCCGCTGCGGGTGGAGTCGGTCGCCCCGGGTGCTCCCTCCCGCGCCGATGCGCACACCCGCCTGCTGTCGGATGTGCGAGTGCTGGACCTGTCGGCCTATCTGGCGGGCCCGATCGCACCGCTGATTCTCGCCGAACTCGGCGCCGACGTGGTGAAAGTCGAGCCGCTCACCGGTGACGTGCACCGGGCGATGGAACCGATGTTCGCCGCCGGACAACGCGCCAAGCGCGCCTTCGCGCTGGATTTGAAGGCGCCCGACGCGGGGGAGGTGCTGGCGGCACTGTTCCGAAACAGCGATGTGGTGCACCATAATTCACGTGTCGGGGCGGCCGAGCGGCTCGGCTACGACGAGGCGCGGGTACGGGCCGAGAACC
>JAFMQT010000375.1 GCA_017354515.1 Nocardia sp.
CAGCCGTTCCTCTACCCGGACAACTCGCTGTCGCTGGTCGAGAACTTCCTGCGGATGACCTTCGGCTTCCCGGCCGAGCCCTACGAGGTCGACCCCGAGGTCGCCGCCGCGCTGGACATGCTGCTGATCCTGCACGCCGACCACGAGCAGAACTGCTCCACCTCGACCGTGCGCCTGGTCGGCTCCTCCGACGCCAACCTGTTCACCTCGGTCTCCGGTGGCATCAACGCGCTGTGGGGTCCGCTGCACGGCGGCGCCAACCAGGCCGTGCTGGAGATGCTCGACGACATCAAGAATCAGGTCGGCAACGGCACGATCGAAAGCACCGTCAAGGAGTTCGTGCGCAAGGTCAAGAACAAGGAGGACGGGGTCAAGCTGATGGGCTTCGGCCACCGCGTCTACCGCAACTACGATCCGCGCGCCACGATCGTGAAGAAGACCGCCGACCAGATCCTCGGCAAACTCGGCGTGCAGGACCCGCTGCTGGACATCGCCAAGGCCCTCGAGGAAGCCGCCCTCACCGACGACTACTTCATCGACCGCCGGTTGTACCCGAACGTGGACTTCTACACCGGGGTCATCTACCGCGCCATGGGTTTCCCGACCCGCATGTTCACGGTGCTGTTCGCGATGGGCCGGCTGCCGGGCTGGATCGCGCACTGGCGTGAACTGCAGCAGGAGCCGCTGAAGATCGGCCGCCCCCGCCAGATCTACACCGGATACGGCGCCCGCGATTTCATCCAGGTCGCCGATCGCTGATTCGACGACGCGATGGCCCGTCTCCTGATCGGAGGCGGGCCTTTTCGTTGTGCCGCACCGGAATCGGACCAGGTCATGGTCGACCGTTGGGTAGCACCGTCCGCAACTGGTGACGGGCCACCCGCCCTGGCATGCTGGACAGGTGGAGCTGCTGAGATTCTTGCTGAACGTGCTCTGGCTGATCTTCGCCGGGTTCTGGATGGCGCTGGGCTATTTCCTCGCCGGAATCATCTGCTGCGTCCTGATCATCACCATCCCGTTCGGGATCGCCTCGTTCCGGATCGGCGCCTATGTGCTGTGGCCGTTCGGACGGGATGTGGTGCCCCGCGCCGACGCCGGAACCGTCTCGCTGGTCGGCAATGTCATCTGGGTGATATTCGCCGGATTCTGGCTGGCCGTAGGGCATCTGGTGACCAGCGTCCCGCTGTTCGTCTCGATCGTCGGAATTCCGTTCGGCTGGGCGAATCTGAAGTTGATCCCGATCTCGCTGATGCCCCTCGGCCACGAAATCGTCTCCAGCGACCGGGCTTTCGGCCGCTGATGCGGAGGCCGCCGACGCTGACTACTCCGATTTGTCGACCAGCTGATTCATGATGATCACGGCTTCTTCGAGCACGCGCAGCTGGTCGGCCGACAGTACCGACAGTTGATCGGACATCCAGGCTTCACGGACGCTGGTCTCACCCTCGATCAGTTTCTCGCCGGCGGGCGACAGCGACACGATGACCTGGCGGCCGTCGGTGGGATGCGGCACCCGGTTCACCAGACGCAATTCCGCCAGTGAGGAGATGACCCGGGTCATCGACGGCGGTTGGACCCGTTCCTTGGTGGCCAGCATTCCGGGGGTCATCGCCCCCTCCCGGTACAGGGTCGCCAGCGCCGACAATTGCGTGAGCGATATCTGGGCATCGGAGCGCTGGCCACGCAGATGTCGCGTCAAACGCACGACCGTTACAGATAACTCACCGGCCAGTGCGCGAATATCGGGAGGCGATGTCACAGGGCCAAACGATACGGGACGGTCATCTCCGCTTCACCTGTTCCCACGCTATCGTTGATCCGTGCCCGCCGATGTCCCCGAAATCCCTGCCCAGCTGACCGATCCGCGCCCGGTGCTGGCTGTCGGCGCCCTGCTGTGGGCGGTCGCCACGATCGCGGTGTGGTGCAACAGCGCCTGGGCCGATGCCCGGCCCATCTGCCTGATGGGTCTGGTGGTCGGACTGCTCGCGCTGGGGATCTTTCTCATTCAGCGCCGCAGCTCCCGCCGCGGCGACAAGGGCGCACAAAAAGGGCTGTAAAGCCGACCCGCCCGTCGGCCCGGATGTGCGACTCGCCGATGCGCGACCCCCTCGTGCGGTGTGTGAATTGACTGCCCGTGTTATTCCGGCTTAACTCGCTCGGGTGTCCTCCCGATTGAGCGTCGAAGAAAGACGAGCCCATCTGATCGAGGCCGCGATCGGCCTCGCCGAAAAAAAGGGGGTGGCCGGAGTAACCACGCGCGATGTCGCCCACGCGGCCGGGGTATCGCTCGGTGTGGTGCATTACTGTTTCGAAAGTAAAGACGCATTGATGACCGAATTGGTCAAGGCGCTGTCGATGGAATTACGCGATTCCATCGAGACCAACGATGCGGTCTGGCAGGAAGTCGGAACCGGAAAAGAATCCCTTCGAAATCTGGTACGCGCCGGTCTGGAACTGCTGTGGCTCAATATCGAGGCGGCGCCACATCGGCAATTGCTGTCCTACGAGACCACCACCTATGCGCTGCGAGAGGGAGAACACACTCCCGCGAAACTCGCGATCGCCCGTGAGCAGTACCTGTTCAACGACTCGACCGTCGCCGATGTGCTCGAACACGGCCGGATGGCCACCGGAACGCAGTGGCGGGTACCGGTCGCGACGTTGAGCCGGCTGACCCTCAACGTGATCGACGGCGTCGTGCTGCGCTGGCTGGTCGACGAGGACAGCGCGGCCGTGCGCAGCCAGCTCGACGTGCTCGCGGACATGATCGCCGACTACACGACCTAGCCCCCGGCCCCGGGGCGTTGCACGTGCGTGGTGTCTCCCTCGCGCCACCACTGCACCGCCACCGTGGTCTGCTCCGCGCCCCCGAGCCGGACCTCCAGCCGCTCGTGCAGCACCAGATCACCGGCCGGGGCGGGGATACCGAACTGCAGCCGCAGCAGGACTCCGAGCGGTTCGGCGGCCCAGGTGGTGCGCCGGCCCGCACCGACTATTTCGGCCTGCACCGCCTCGGAGACCAGCGGTACGTCGAGCAGCGTGGCCAGGGTGGCGGCGCTGCGGATATCGCCGACGACCAGCCGGTCCGGCGGCAGCACCTGCCCGAACCAGGGCTGGTCCAGCACCAGTGCGTCCTCGGGGTCGATCACCGCTCCGGAGAGCGCGCGCACTCGCTCGGGTGCGTCGAACATCTCCAGGTCCAGATGGGTGGCGGCGTCCCCCAGCCGGGCGTGGATATGCGAAATGGCTTCCGGCGACGGGGTTTTCGACGCGTCCGCGAGGGCATCGAGCAGGGCCAGGGCCAGCTGTGTGGTGATCTTGTCCGGATCGGCCAGCACCGCCGCCAGCGCCGGCAGATCGGTCTCGGACATGCCGGGCAGTCGTGGCAGCACGCCGTCGAGCACGGGGTCGGCGCCGGTGCCGAACACCCCGAGCGGATGGCCGTCGATACGTGCGTAGCGGCGCAACCACCAGGCGGTATAGCCGTCCCGGTCGCCGAGTAGGGGCCGGGTCGCCGGATCGTCGAGCAGCAGGCGCAGGGCCTGCGGCCAGGCATCGTCGTCGACCAGGTCCAGATCGCGGACGGCGGTGAATTCCGGTGGATCCTCGGCCAGATCGTCCCACCACAGATCCTCGTCGTCGAGATCGTGATCGGGTCCGGTCGGATCGGATTCGCTGACGACGGCGAACGCCCAGCCCACGCCGATCGCGCGCCAGGCCGAATCCGGATACCGCCGCGCCAGGTCGGCGTCCAGGGTGCCGAAGGGTGAATCCGGCACCAGCACGTCGGCCAGCGGGGCCCCGGGCAGCAACAGTTCGTCCGCGGGCCGCAGTTCGCCGGTGTCATCGGGGAATTCGAGGGCGCCGAGCCAGCTCGGCAGGACGGTACCCGGCGACAAGTGGGCGGCCAGGCGCAGAACCGCCGCGCGCAGGTCCTCGTCATCGGGGCGGTGGTCCAATTCGGCGCGCAGGGCCGGATCGGTCAGCAGATCCTCGATACTCGCGGCCCGGGCGCCGAGGCGGCCGAGTAGTTCGTGGGCGGCTTCGGGATGCACCAGCCGCGCCCACGGCACCGCGATCGCGTCGTGGAGCTGATCATCGAGCAGCACCGTGCGCGGTCCGGTCACCACGCGGCCGTCCGAGAGCAGGACACCCAGTGCCCCGAGTTCCTCGGCCGCGAGCGGATCGGTGACGAAGGGTTCGAGGGCGTCGTAGAGCGAATACCACCAGCTCGGCGGATGATCCGCGCCAGCGGTCAGTTCGGCGATCCGGGCCAGTCCGAGCCGGTGCACATCCACCGATGCCAGCAGATCTGCGGTCCCACGACCGGACAGCTCGGCGACCACCAACGGTTCCACGAGTTCACCCAGCAGACCGGCGAGTTCGGCTGTCGCGCCGAGGAATACACTTGAGCGAGCCGGTACCGCCACCGCGGGTTCCGGCCGGTCGGCGGTGGGCACGACCGGAAGCCACGCGCCCTCGCGGAGCTCGGCGAGCAGCGCCTCGCGTAACCGGCCGTCGGCCTCGCTGCGGGCGAACCCCGGTACCGGAATCAGTACACAGCGGTCGGCGGGCGGCAGTGCCCGCGCGAAATCGGCGTAGCCCTCGGCCAATTCGGCCAGTCGTGCACCCGGCAGCAACCTGCGGCGATCGGGTTGCAAGGCGATATCGGCGATGAGCAGGGCGGGCAGCGACAATTCCTCATCGGTGCGGGTCGGCGCGCGCAGCACATCAGGGGCGGCCGCGACCGCCTGATCGTCACGGATCGGCAGCAACCAGCGCGCCCGCGGGGCGGTGTACTCCCACCAGGACGACTCGCGCCCGCCGGTGGTGATCCACACCTTACGCAGGCCGTTACCGAAATCTTCGGCAGCACTCCAGGATTCGTACTCCTCGATGCGGATCGACCGTAAGCCGGGCAGCTCCAGGAGCAGGTCGGGCGCTTCGGTCCGCATCGATTCCAGCAGCGCACTCGCATCGACGCCCTCGCGCA
>JAFMQT010000702.1 GCA_017354515.1 Nocardia sp.
GCCGTCGCTCGCGTCGCCTCGCGCGGTGCGGGACTGATCGCGGGTGCGGCGCTGGCGCTGATGCCGGTGGCGGCCTTGATGTTCCGGTTCAACAATCCGGACGCGGTGATGGTGCTGCTGATGACGGCCGGCGCCTACTGCACGATCCGGGCCCTGCGGAACGCGCAACCTCGCTGGCTGCTGTTGGCCGGTGTCGCACTGGGATTCGCGTTCCTGGCGAAGATGCTCGAGGGCCTGATGGTGCTGCCGGCCCTTGGCCTGGCCTATCTGATCGTCGCGCCGACCACCGTCCGGAAGCGGATCGTGCACCTGCTCGGAGCCGCCGCGACGCTGGTGATCTCCTCCGGCTGGTACGTCCTGCTGACTCTGCTGTGGCCCGCCGCAACCCGGCCCTATCTGGCCGGTTCCACCGACAACAACTTCATGAACCTGGTCCTCGGCTATAACGGCCTGGCCCGCGTTCTGGGCCGCAGCAAGAGCGGCGGCGGCGCTCCGAGCGGGCACCCGGCCGGTGCCGCGGCATCGCAATTGGCTGGTCGGGCCCATGGCGGCGGATTCGGCGGGATGGGTTCGCAGGCCGGTATCACCCGATTGTTCACGGGTGAGATCGGATTCGAGATCTCCTGGCTGCTGCCGGCCGCGCTGCTGGCGATTGTGCTGGTGTTCGTGGCACGGGGCCGTCGCCCGCGCACCGACCTGATCCGCGGCGCCGCGATCGTCTTCGCCGGTTGGCTGGTCGTCGACGGACTGGTGCTCTCGTTCATGAACGGCACCATGCACGCCTACTACACCCTCGCCATCGCCCCGGCCATCGCGGGAGTGATCGGCCTGGCCGCCCACGAGATGTGGCGACTGCGGGACCGTGCCCTCGGGCGATTCGGATCGGCTGCCCTGGTCCTGGCCGCAGGCGTATGGGGATTCGTTCTGCTGCAGCGCAATTCGTCCTGGATGCCCTGGCTGTGCTGGACCATTCTGGCGGTGACCGTGGTGGCGGCTCTCGGTGTGATCGCCACTGGGCTGCCGGCATTGCGTCGCCTGACCGCGGTCCTGCTGATCACCGGTGTGATCGCCGGGCTCGGTGGTTCGGCCGCCTACGCCGCCGCCACCATCACTACCGCGCACACCGGCGGCAGCCCCTCGGTCGGACCGGCGAGCACCTCGCAGACCATGGGTGGATTCGGCGGCCAGAGCGCCGACAATCCGCAGTTGGACTCGCTACTGGAGCAGACCGTCACCCGCTGGTCGGCGGCGATCGACAACTCCTCGCCGGCAGCGTCACTGGAATTGGCGAGCGACAGCTCGGTGATGGCGATCGGTGGTTTCAGTAACGACCCGACGCCGACCCTGAGCCAGTTCATCGACTACGTGAAGGCCCACCAGGTCAACTACTACGTGGTCCAGAACAACGCCAAGGGCGGACCCGGAGCCGCCGGGAAGACTGGGTCCGCCGCCAAGGGTGCGCCGGCCACCGCCGGGCAGTCCGGCAAGGGCGGAGCGAACAGCGTGGGCTCGCAGATCGGTGCCTGGGTCGCGGCGAACTTCAAGCCGATGACCGTCGGCTCGGCCACCGTCTACGACCTGTCCATCTACAACGGATGATCTGAACAGCGAGAAATCTGAATACAGCGTCAGTACTGACGGCCCG
>JAFMQT010000091.1:0-10132 GCA_017354515.1 Nocardia sp.
CGTGTTCACCGGCCGACGCATTGCCCTGCTGATCGTGAGGATGGTCGGCGGCATCGGCTGCGGCGGCGAGGAATTCGCTGAACGTGTCGGCGATGACGTTGCCGACCTCCCCGGCCGGAACGGTGGCCGCCATATCCATCAGATCCCGATCCCGATCCCGGCCGCGGTGGCGCTCTCGGTTGTGGTCATCGTCGTCGGGGTACTGGTCGTCGTTGTCACGGATGATGCGCATAGCTGGTGTGCTCCAATCGAATTCGAAAAACAGACAGGTAGGAAACAGAGGTGGTTATGCGGCGGTGGCCGCGTCGTCGTCCCCGGCACCGGCGCCGGTCGTGTCGGTGGTGGCGGTGCCGGTACCGGGAAGGGCGGGCAGGTTTTTGGCGACGGGGACCACGCGCCCGTAGTAGGCGTGGCCGTGCTTGGCGAACACGAACTCCCCGGTGGTGAACGCGCGCACCCGGTCGGGGTCCACGAGCCATTTCTCCCCGACCGAGACCTGGCCCTCGTCGCCGTGGCGCTGGCCCTTGATCAGATGCCGCGAGGGCAGCATCATCCGCCGCGATCCGAAGTGTTTGCACAGTTCACCGAAGTTCTCGCCGTACCCGATCAACACCCCACCCGCACACGCCTTCAACAGGCGGTCCAGGCTCCATTTGTCCCCGGCGAGGCTTTCCGGGGACTGGCCGGCGAACACCATCGCCACCCCCTGCGAGCGGCCACGCTCGGCGAGGTCCTCGAGCCCGATCGACCCCTGTTTCGTGGTCAACGCGGACGCCTCGTCCAGATAGAGGGTGGTCGAGCGGCGCAGGTGTTTGGCGGTGCGCCCGGCCCGCTGCATCACCAACCGCAGCGTGGCCTGCACCTGCGCGCGGGCGGCGTCCTTGTCCAGGGCGGGGACGGTCATGAACAGCACCGACAGCTCATCGATGTCGCGGCCGCGGTCGAACACCATCCGCCCGTCCGGGTCGGTCAACAGGTCGAACAGGTTGCTGGCCTTGATCAGCACGTCGTCGATCTGCGGGACCTTCTCGGCCTGCAACGCATCGACCTGCCGCACCACATCCGGGGCCTGCGACCAGATGTCCTTGTGCTCGTTGAGCCGGTCCAGGAACTCGGCGCGCGAGCGCGGCGGCCCGATCGGCGCATCGATCACCAGCGACACGATCCGGCGGCGCATCTCGTCGAAATGCTGCCCCTCCGACGTCGACGCCTCCCCCGCGGCGAGGAACTCCCCCAGGATGGCCCGCAGGTCCGGTGCCGGCATCCCCCAGATATCGACGCGGTCCCCGCCGGGGATGACGGTCGCGATCTCGCTGCGAGGAATGCCCAGTCCGGTCATGATCTCGGTGATCTCGCGGCCGAACGCCTTGTCGTCCTCACCGCCCTTGCAGGTGATGATGATCAACCGGGGTTTGGGGTGCTTGGCCGCCATCGCCGGCACATCCCGCCACCGATACCAGGCCCGCCACTCGTAATCGAACGTCGCGAGCGCGTGCCGCTTGATCAGCTCGGTCTTCCCGCCACCGGTCGTGGCGATGATCCCCTGATGCCGCTTGACGTCCTTGTGCGGCACCGCGAACCAATGCTGATACCGCCCCGTCAATTCCCGCATCAGCCCCGGCGACAGCACCGTCGTGTGATCGGCCAGCGTGCCCAGCACGATGCTCGAACCCGCGTTGTAAGGGGCGCCCAGTTTCGCGGCGCGGGCGGCCGCGCGGGCCTTACGCAGCGCGAGGGTTTCCTGCATGCGCTCGGTGCGACCGAGCGATTTCAGCCCGACCGTGTTGGTCTTGAGCACGAAACTCGCCCACCAATACGTCGCGGCCAGCATCGCGATCGGCACCCCCAACGGCAGCATCAACCGCACCCCGCCCACGTCCCCGGCGGCGACCTCGCACGCACCGGACCACAAAAGAGTCAGCGGGGTCGACCACGACCCGCCGGCCAGGACCGACAACCCCGGCAGCAGCAGTGATCCGATCGCGAAGTTGCGCAGCCGGTGCGCGGGCAGCGGCCACGCCGCGGCGACCGCGACGATCATCAACAGCATCGCCGCCACCACCAGGCCGGCGGTCAGCGACCCGGTAACCACGTGACCGACCGCGGCCGTGTCGGGCAGGTGCAGCCCGGGCAGGTGGCGGTTCACCTGGTCGGTGACATGCGTGATCGGCGGGGGCGCCCCGGGCGGGGCCTGCGGGTGCACCGCCCCGAACGGGGCGCTGCTCCCAGGCGACGGGGACAACGGCGCGGCCGGCACCTGCGCGGCGCGGCAGTCGTCGGGGGTGATGATCGGGGTGCACTCGTTGCTCATGATGCTTCCTTCGACAGTCGAATCAGGTTGGTGTGGAGGCGGTTTGCCTTCGCGGCATCGCGCATACGGCGGCGGGTGGCCAGGTGCTGGTCCCATTCGGCGTCGAAGTCGCCGATGGCCAGCTCCAGCTGCAGGGCCGATAGCTCCTGCGGCAGCCGTTTCTTCGCGGCTTTCACCGCCGCGATGACGCGGTCGGTGCGGCACAGGTACAGCAGCCCGACCAGGCGGTGCGGTTGCGCGTCGCGGGCGGATCGGAACGCGCCGGACAGGGCCGAATCGAGGTGGTGGGGGTCTTTTTCGGTGAGCTCGACCTCCAGGGCCCACCACCCGTACAGGCCGTCGACGACGCCGCAGAACCATCCGTCGTGGATGTGCGGGCGCCCGGCGACCGGTTCGCGGCTGGTGCTGAACTCGAGCACCGGTTTGCGGTTGCGGGCCTCGGCCTCCACCCGCACCCGCCGGGCCGCCTCGTGCCGCAGCACCCGTTCGGACACCCACAGCTGGGGATCCGAACCGACCAGCATCACCCGCGCTTGCGCGACCGCGCGGTAGTGCTGGGCGAACATCAGCGACGGCACCCACTCCGGGGGCCGCCACCCCAGATAGCGGGCCGCGACATCGCGTTTGGGGACCAGCCACGCCCGGCCGCGCTGCACCTTCGCCATCGACGCGTGCCCGTTGTCGACCAGTACCCGCGCGATCGCGTACGCGCTGGACTCGTACACATTCAAGAACTCGGCCAGCACATCGATCTGCATGCCGTGCATGTGCGAGGCCGCGGCCAGCACCTCGGTGTGCCGCTCGGTCAACTCGCTGGCGCGGGGGCCGGGCAGCACCCGCCCCATCGACCCGGCCGGAACACCGAGTTCGGCGGCGATCTCGGCCACGCTGTAGCCCTGCGCCCGCAGTGCGGCGCCCTCGCCAGCGTGCTGTTCCACCTGCCGCAACGAAATGCCGAGGGTGCGGCGGATCTCGCTGTAGGTCAGCCCGGCCGCCCGCAACCCCGCAACGATCTGCGGGCGATACCGACGCTCCAGCGCCGCGAACGGATTGTTCCTCGTGGTGTGGTTCATCTGGTGCGCTCCCTCACTGTCGGGGCCCCGCGACGCGCGCTGATCTCGCGGCGCGCCCGCACGGCCAGCTCCCCCATCGCCTCAATCTCCGGATCTCGCTGTGCGGCAGCGGGTTCGCGGTGGGTGCGGAGCCATTCGCGGTCGCGTTGGACCGCGCGGGGATAGGTATCGAGTGCTTGGGCGATCTGCGCCACGGTCCATCCGCGCCCGGTCAGGTCGGCGACCCGCTCGCGGCGCTCGTCGCGCTCCGACCGCGGCTCCCACCGCGCCCGCACCGGTTCCGCGTGCGGGTCATCGATGCCGTCCTCGTCCCACTCGAACGGCAACGCCCACCCCTTCTGGCGGCCGTGCTCACGCGCCCGATCCGACGGACCGGGCGTGAACTGCAACCGGTCGAACAACTCTTTGACGGCCCGGTCCCGCTTCGCCGAGATCGACTGCCCCACCGGCGGTTTACCGTCACGCGATGAGCCGATCAGGGAGTCCATCGGGGCCGAGTTCGTCGCGATCCCGAGTTGCCGGGCCAGTTCGATGCGCGGGTAGCCGAACGCCACCAGGGCCTGCATCCGCCGCCGCGCACCACAGATCGGCACCAGCGCGTTGTCCGGGGCGATATCGGCGGCCCGCGCCGGGACCGGCACCGCCAGCACCGCGTCCCGGACCTCGCGGGTGACCCGCGCGTTCGGCAGCGCCGTGATGCGCCGCAACGTCTCCGCATCGACGCCGGCGATCTGCGCCAGCGCCCGCGGCCGGATCCCCTTCGCCTGGATCTGCGCGATCCGGTCCCGGACGGCATCGGCGTCGGTCAACGGCTGCCAGCGCCCATAGGCGATCTGCCGATACCGGTGCGACTTGTAATGGGTCACGCACATCCCGCGCCCGTACACCGGGCCCCCGCACGCACACATGGCGCTGCTGGTGGTCATCGGGCACCTCCGAGCGCGTGGGCGACGCGCCGGCCGAGCCAGCGGGCCACGTTGACGCTGACCGCGTTCCCGATCTGGGTGCGGACCTCGTCGACGTAGCGGCGTTTGCCGTTCACGATCACCGGCACGTTCTTGCCGCAGAACACGTAACTGTCCGGGAAGCCCTGCGCGCGTGCGCGTTCGCGGTTGGTCAGCATCCGGTGCCGGGCCCCGTCGGCGGTCACGGTGGCGACCGCGTGGTGATTCCCGCCCGCGGTGACCGTGGCGAGCTGGTGACGGTCGGCACGCAACGGTTTGGCGTGTTTGCGGTAGGTCACCAGGTGTGCGACACCGGGCTCGGTGATCTGCTCGATCTGCGGGGACACATACAGTCGCCGCGTGACCGGCTTTCCGGGGTCCGGATCCAGAATCGCCGCGGCCGGGGTGCGTTCGGTCGTCTCGACCGCGAGATCCACCCGCCCGTCCCGGGTGAACAGCCCGTAGAACCGTTTGCGGTTCTGCGCCACCGGATCCGGGCCGATCTCCGCCGAATTCAGGACCGCGATCTGATGCCGGTACCCGAGCGCGGCCATTCCCTCGAGCCACCACCGAAACAGTGACCAGGCGGTGAACTCGACCACGTTCTCCACGATCACCGCCTCGTAGCGGTGCACCTCGGCGGCGGCGATCACCGCGAACGCGGTCGCCCGGTCGATGCTGCCTTCGTCGGCGCGCCGCAACTCCACCTGCGCCGGTGGCCGCGTACGGCCGCCCGAGCGGGCATGCCACACACACGACGGCGACGCCCACAACACATCCGTTTTGGGGAAGGTCCGGAAATCGGTCTCCGACAGATTCGCCAACCGGTGCTCGGTGTCCGGGTGGTTCGCCCGATGCGTGCGATCGGCGGTCGGCCAATGATTCGCCGCCACCAGCACCCGGAATCCGGCCTGCGCCAGCCCCACCGAGCTACCGCCACCACCGCTGTACAGATCCGTGGCCGTCAACGTCACCGCGACCGCCCCCGATCACGATCGGCGGCGTGCCGGGCGCGGCGGGCCGCCAACTCCGAGCGGGCCTTGGCGATCAGCTCGCGCATGTCCTCGGCGTCGATCCCGCGCCGCTCACACGCGGCCGCCGACCGCACCCATCGCGCGATCCGCAGCGATTCGAGCTGCTGGGAGGTCGGCTCCTGCTTCGGGCGCGTGTGCTGCGCGTCGTACAGATACGCCTGCCGGCGGCCGCGCCCACGAACCTGCGCCTGCCACTCACCGGTCGGGCGGTGCCCGGCCGCATCCAACTGCCGCCACGTCCGCAAATGCTGCGGAGCCATCCGCCACGGATACGTCGGCACCCCATACCGCTCCCCATCAGGATCCAAATACCGAGTGCTCACCGCTGCACCCTCCGATCCACACCCAGAGCCCGACCGGCGCGGCGGGCGGCGATATCGGTGCGGGCCCGCACGATCAGCTCCCGCATCTCGACCACCTCCGGCCCGAACTGAACGGCCTCGCGCGGGCGGAACTCACCGGCCAACAGCGGCGTGACCCGACGGGTCCCGGGCTGGGTGTTCTCCAGCTCCGGCCGCGCCCGATCACCCGCACTCGCCCCGCCGTGGTCGCCGTTCGCGTGGGGTGCGCGGCGGGTGGCGATCCGGTCGATCGCGGCCGGGGTCGCCAACCGCTCCATATCGGCGTCGTAGGCGTGCATCGACTCCCGGTCGAGCAGGTCATCGACCCGCCGCCCCATCGCCGCCATCTCCGCGGTCAACGCCGCGATCCGCTCATCACGCGCCGCGACCTGAGCCCGCAACCGGTCCACCTCGGCGGCCAACCCGCCACCGGGCACCGCCCACTCATCCGTTGTGGTCACCCTCGGGCCGCGCGATGCGGCGGTGGTGCGGTGACCGAACCTGACCCGGCTCATCATTGGGTCACCCCAGCAACGACAGCAGGCGCAGGCGCCTGGGGGGCGGGCACGCAATCGGTGCGGTGGCCGACCTCGTCGGCGCGGCAGATGTTCGGCGACGGCGGATACTGCGGACTGTCCTGGCCGAGCATCAAACCGGCCACGATCCCCGCGGCGAACAAGACCGCCCCACCGAAGACCACAAGCCGGTACTTCGGCGGCGTCACCGCCACACTCGCCTCAACCAGACGGCCCGCGTCGAACTCCGGACGGCCGAAACTTTCCAGCCCCGCATGCGAACCCGACAGGCCCGCATGCGAATACGTGTCATGGATGAAGTTCACCGCCGCCACCCCCGACGCCCCCGCACCATCGACCCGGCCAGCCAGCGGACACCGACCACGAACACCGCCGCCGCGATCACCAGACCGATCACCACATCCGGCGAAGTCACCACCGCATACAGACCGACCACGGCCACCATCAGCAGCAACGAAAAACGCGGCATCATCACCGACCACCCGCCTCGACCGCAGGGACCGACACCACGTGCGCGGCAACATAATCCGACAACGCCGCATCCAACAGATCCCGCAACCCGGCAGCCTGCTCCGGCCTCAAATGCATCTGCATCGCCGCATAGGCGGAACTGTCGTGCGGGGCAACCTCCACGACCACCTGATCGGCATACGAGGCATACGAGACCCGGAACGAACCATGAACACTCATGCCGGCAGCAACACCGGTATCCACCGGGCGCCGACCACGCTCGTCGAGCTCCGCGACGTACTCACCGAGGTAGTTCTTCTCCATCACGCCCCCTAGACCTGGCTCAGGGGACGGACCAGCGCGAGCACCTGATCGCGGTCGACCTTGATCAGTCGCGGACCGACCTGGAAGCCCTCCAGAAGGCCGCCCTCAACCCAGCGCCGGATCGTCCGGGGATGCACCCCACCGGCCAGGACGGCGGCATCACGAAGGCTGATCAGCGTGTGCCCCGCATTACTTGAACCATTGCGCCTGCTCATGAATGTCTCTCCTCCGGATATCAGGTCGACATCAGATTGTGTATCTGATGTCTTAAAGATAGATCTGATGTCTTCTGATGTCCAGACATTCGCGCGTTTTTCGTCACAAACAAGCAGGGGGCGGAAGAATGCCCAGGCCAGACGGGCTTGACGTGGGTACCAACTGATAGCTTTGGATGCACCACGACGGACGTAGGAGGACTACGTGGACACCTCAGGGGATGCGCGGCATCGGCAGATCGCCCGCGAGATCCGCAACGAGATCGAAGCCGGGCGGCTGCGACCGGGCCAGAAGCTGCCGAGCACACGGGTGCTAGCCGAACAATTCGGTGTAAGCGTCGCGCCCGTGAACGACGCCATGGCCATCCTCGAGGAAGAGGGACTAGTTGTTAGCCGTCCCCGCTCCGGACGGATGGTCAGCGACACCGCCACCCCGGGCGCCCCGCGCCCTCGGCGAGGTCGGCCACAGGTGATTTACGTCGGCGGCTATGCCGGCAGTGGAAAGACAGAGTTCGGGGCGGTACTAGCGAGGCTGACCGGCTGGGCGATTCTCGATAAGGACACGATCACCAGAGCAGTTGTTGACACTGCACTCGTGCGACTAGGGAGCACAGTCGCCGACCGCGAATCCCCCATTTACCTGGACATCGTGCGCCCGGCCGAGTACGAGTGTCTCGCTGCTGCTGTTCGCGAGAACGTCAGCTGTGGAGTGAGCGTGATTACGACTGCGCCATACATCAAGGAATTTGCCGCCGAAGCATGGTTTCGCCGAACCGCCGCCGAACTGGACACTCTTGGCGCCGACATGGAGGTGGTCTGGATTCGGTGTGAGCCGGATTCGATGCACCAGTACATCTCACGCCGGGGCGCCGCCCGCGATTCCTGGAAACTCGCCAATTGGGACGAATACGTTCGGAATATCAACACCACTTTCGAACCGCCTTGGCAGCACACGATCGTCACGAACGATCCCAACTCGCCCCCGCTACCGGAGCAGGCCCAAGCGTTGATCAAGTCGCTACAGGACTGACATGGATACCGCGATCGTCTTGTACGGCCCGCCGGCCTCGGGGAAAGACACCGTGACCGCCGCACTGGTCGATCGTGACCAGAGATTCCGCCACTACCAACGTATGAAGGTCGGCGCGGGCCGCACCGCGGGTTACCGGATGATCTCACCGGCCGAGTTCGAGCAACTGACTTCCGCCGGCGAAATCATCTACTCGAACTCGCGGTACGGATCGACCTACATCATCGATCGCCCTGAACTGGCGAAGAGCCTTGCCGCTCGCCAAGTTCCGGTGATCCATGTCGGCCAGCTCGAGGCGGTAGACGCGCTCCTTGCCGCTGCACCCAATACCCGTTGGGTCGTAACCGAACTATGGTGCCCGCGCGAAATTGCGGCCGAGCGGATCGATGCACGAAACACCGGCGACACAGCCGAGCGCCTCGAGGCCTGGGAAGCGACACCGCGGCTGGCCACCGCCGATGTACGGATCGACACAGCGCTGATCGATCCTGTCGCTGCGGCCGGCCAAATCATCGAGGCTGTCGACGCTGCCAGATGCACGGTCGTCGTGCCCGCGATGCACCTCGTTCAGCCAGACGGCACCTTGGATATGGTCGCGACGCAGCTCTACGCATCGGCAGCCGCTACCAGTTGGGTCGACTACTTCCTCATCAACGGGTCGACCGCGTCCGGTAACGAGCTGCCACACTCCCAACGAACGAGCGTTCTCGATGCCTGGCTCGAAGCGGTCGGCCCCAACCGATTGCTCGCCTGCGCGTGGTCTACAAACGACATTGCGGCGGCAGCCGAACGTCGAGTAACGCCTATGGCAGTGCTGAAGGCCGGTTCTCGGCCAGAGGCTCAACGGTTCCTCCGCACTCTTCCAGCCGGATCAATGATCTACAGCCACCCCGAGTTCGGTCACCGATTCGATGCAGAGCTGGCACGCTGGGCGAAGGATTCCGGCTGTCTTCCGGTCGCGGGAAAGATCTCGAAGATTTCGCTAACTGAAATCACTGAAATCCAGCGCGTTGCACCAGAATTCGCCATATGGGATGGCTCATCGCGGCGAATCCGGAAGTCGATTAGCGCTGGCGCGGGCGGAATCGTCGCAATGCCTCTCGCCGCGCGGCTCACAGACCTCCCCCCGCGCAGCCTCTCTCTGATTCAGCCGATTGTCGATGCTCTCCGAAAAGAACTCGACCAGCTCCCAGACCGAGCTGCCAAGCGTCGATGGTTGCTCGACCAGATTCAGAAGCCTTGGGCCGGCCCGTAGTTCGCGTGCGGGATCCTAAACCTCACGAGTGGTCATGCTCAGTAGTTGGTGGGCGTAGTGATCGCGCAACTCGGCGACGAGGCGGCGCTGCCAGGCTCGGGTCATGACCGCATGCGTCAGGCGGCGAGCCGTGCGCGGCGCGGCCGTGATCGTGGCTGCCAGATTCATTGCCCGAGAAAGTAACTCGTCGCGAGGCAGCACCTCGTTCACCAGACCTAGCCGGTGGGCTTCCTCGGCGCTTATGCGATGCCCGGCGTAGACGATGTGGTTGGCGCGTTTGACACCGATGAGATCGCGAAGCACCAGATACATTCCGTCGCCGGGGACCGATCCAGCACGGAAGTTGCCGTCACAAAACGACACATCTGGTGCGCAGAGGGTCAAATCGCACAGCAGTGGCAACTCCAGCCGGATCCCGGGCCCATTGATCACCGCGATGGTGGGAACGTCGAGATCGAAGACGACCCTTTCCAGGACCCTGATGCCATCGTTGTACTGCTCATGAACAAGGTCGGCACCCCATTGCGACAGCGGTTGCCCGAACGATTCCGCGTCCACTCCGCCGAGCCAGGCATCACCGGTACCGGTGATGACCACAACCTCGTTGTCGCGGGGGGGG
>JAFMQT010000091.1:10142-12080 GCA_017354515.1 Nocardia sp.
CCCCCCCCCCCCCCAGCAGCAGATTCCACGCATTAAGCAGGCCCCGAGACCAACTGGCAGGCCCGTCGTGGCGGTGCATACGGACGACGAGGATGCCATCGTGGCGCTCGAGCCGGAAATGCGGCGCGAATCGCGCTCGATACTCCTCGAATGACGTCGCGGGGATGAAGTCCCCCGGCCTGCGGTCTCGTCCGGCGATCGCTTCGGACATAACAGCTCCTCGTCCCCGGATGTGCTCAAGTGGGCTATTACCCCGTTTATTATGGGGAGAATATCAGGGAGGTGGTGGTGCGGTGGCAGACCGGCGACGTCGCGTTCGTTCGGACTCTCGAGCCAACCGCGATCGGATCGTGGATACGGCTACACGCTTATTCGCGCACCGCGGGGTGGCCGTGCCCCTCGACGAGATCGCCTCCGTCGCGAACGTCGGTTCGGCAACACTGCACCGGCACTTCCAGGGCCGAGTGGAATTGGTCCACGCTGTGCTGGATACCAGGGCCGACCGGCTCGCCGCACGCTCGGACCAGCTACTGGCATCGTCCCCTACGGCGCAGACCGCACTGCGGGAATGGTTGCTGGAGTTGGTCGGGTTCACCACATCGTTCCGAGGACTCGCGGTCCTGCTCGCCGACCATGACGCCGACGCCACACTTGAGGACCGCCACCATGCGCTCACCGCAGCCTGCGCCCGGCTCCTGACCGCTGCCCAAGGCGAGGGAGATATCCGGCCCACCATAGTTGCCGGTGATCTGCTCAAACTCGCTCACGGCATCGCCGTGGCGGCGGGCGGATCATCCACCACTGCCGCACGCCTGCTCGACCTTCTCACCGACGGACTGCGAACTCCCAACGCCTGACACCGCCCCCGGCCATCGGCTGCGCATGAGTTGTGGAGTGCAACACGGAAATATCCTGTATTGCCGCGTTCCGGGCGTCCGGCTCAGCCGGGTATTCGTTCGCCCGCCAAGCAATCTCGCGAGTGTCCTCACCAGTCGTAAGCCGGAGGTTCGCTTCAATTGCGCGATCGGCTGAAGTGGCTGGCTGGTCCAGTTGTGGGGCGATTTGCACCGTATTCAGGACGCGACCATTCAGAACTGACCGTCGACCTGTCACCAGGGCGTGGGGCACATCTGCTCGCAAAATGGGGCACTCCATGGGGCAGACAAGTGCCATAGCGTGTACTCTCATGTCCCGTAAGTGCAATCGGTATCCGGCCGTAAGACACAGTTCAGATGGCATATAGAGTCCCCAATGTTGACGTGTGTCCTGCGGTTTGATATCTGGAGCTGAAAACGGACTTTTAATCCGCAGGTCCCAGGTTCGAGCCCTGGTGGGGGCACATCCCACCGGGCCGGAGTACACACTCCGGCCCGGTGTCGTTTTCGGGGCAGACCGGCCCACACCCGCCTGACCGGCGGTTTTTCGCCGCGAATCCGCTTCGGGCTAACATCCCCGGCCGATCCGCGATATTCCTCGGGACCCGTGGCGCGAGGGTTCCGATAACTCCCGCGCATACGTACCAAACGGTGTGTGAGTTCCCATCCTCCTGGGTGTGACCTCGCACATGTGCGCTTCTCGTCACACCTACGGTGCCGTAAGGTATGGATTGTCGGCAATGCCGCCGCACCGGGGGAAGCAATACAGCACGTGGATTGAAGGGCGTTATATATGGCTAGGGATCTGACTCAACTCGAACTGCTGACGGAGTTGGAGCCGGCCGCCGAAGAAAACCTCAACCGCCATCTGTCGCTGGCCAAGGAATGGCACCCGCACGACTACGTGCCGTGGGATCAGGGCCGTAACTTCGCCGCCATGGGTGGTGTCGACTGGGAGCCCGAGCAGTCCGCGCTCGGTGAGGTCGCCCGCGCGGCGATGATCACCAACCTGCTCACCGAGGACAACCTGCCCTCCTACCACCGCGAGATCGCCGAGAACTTC
>JAFMQT010000376.1 GCA_017354515.1 Nocardia sp.
TGATGTTCTCCATGACCAGTTCTGTGTGGGATGCGGCCCGGCGGGGTGGCCTCCGTGGTGATGCTCCGCTGCCGCCTGCGGCCGCCCCGCCGGGCCGGTGGGGGACGCGGCCCGGTGGGGTGGCCTCGGTGGTGATGCTCCGCTGCCGCCTGCGGCCGCCCCACCGGGCCGGACGCGAGTGTGGTAGGCGTAACCGCTAACGTCGACCCAATGAGTGAGGCTGTGGCACCCCCGGTGGGCCGGGAGTGTGCCGAGGTGGAGTCGCTGCCGCTGACCGGTGAGCGGACCGTGCCGGGTATCGCACAGGAGAATTACTGGTTCCGCCGCCACGAGATCGTCTACGCGCGCCTGCTCGGCCACTGCGCGCAGGCGCGGGTGCTGGAAGCGGGCTCGGGTGAGGGGTACGGCGCCGATATGATCGCCGATGTCGCGGCGTCGGTGATCGGCCTGGACTACGATCTCGGCGCGGCCCAGCACGTGCGCGCGGCCTATCCGCGGGTGGAGATGATCCAGGGCAATCTCGCTCAGCTGCCACTCGTCGACGGCGGCGTCGATGTGGTGGTGAATTTCCAAGTTATCGAACACCTGTGGGATCAGGCACAGTTCCTGCGCGAATGCCTGCGGGTGCTGCGCCCGGGCGGGCGCCTGCTGATCAGTACGCCGAACCGGATCACCTTCTCCCCGGGGCGCGATACCCCGCTCAATCCTTTCCACACCCGGGAATTGAACGCGGACGAACTCTCGGAATTGCTGACCGAAGCCGGTTTCCGGGTGCAGTCCATGACCGGCGTGCATCACGGTCCCGCATTGCGTGCCCTGGATGAGAAGTGGGGCGGATCGTTCATCGACGCGCAGATCCAGCGCGCTCTCGCTGGCGACCCGTGGCCCGCGGACCTGACCGCCGATGTCGCCGCCGTCGGCATCGACGACTTCGACTTGCGATCCGCCGATATCGACGCCTGCCTGGACCTGGTCGCCATCGCGGTGAAGTCGTGAGCCGGCGTGCTGCGGCTGTCCCCGGCCGGTTCGCCCTGGTCCTGCACTCACATCTGCCGTGGCTGGTCCATCACGGGCGCTGGCCGGTGGGGGAGGAGTGGCTCTATCAGTCCTGGGCGGCCTCGTATCTTCCGGTGGCGAAGGTGCTGAGAACCCTTGCCGCGGAAGGACGTTCACATCTGCTCAGTTTCGGCATCACGCCGGTACTGGCCGCTCAGCTCGACGATCCGCACGCACTGGCGGCGATGCACCACTGGCTCGGCAACTGGCAGCTGCGTGCGGACGAGGCCGCGCTGGCCGGAAAGCCCGAACTCGGCCGGTACGAACATGAATCGGCCGCCGCCGCCCTGGAAGATTTCGAGACGCGCTGGCGGCACGGTGGTTCGCCGGTCTGGCGGGAACTGATCGATGCCGAGGCGATCGAACTGCTCGGCGGCCCGCTGGCACATCCGTTCCAGCCCCTGCTGGATCCGCGGCTGCGGGCCTTCCAGTTGCGCGAGGGCCTGGCCGATGCCCGGCACCGCTGGGGAATCACCCCCTCGGGGATCTGGGCGCCCGAATGTGGTTTCACGCCCGGTATGGAAGACGGTTACGCCGCCGCGGGCGTCACGCACTTCATGACCGACGGGCCGGCGCTGCGCGGGGACACCACCCTCGGCCGGCCGGTGCGCGATAGCGATGTCCTGGCTTTCGGGCGGGATCTGCAGGTCAGCTACCGGGTGTGGTCGCCGAAATCCGGATATCCCGGTCAGGCGCACTATCGGGACTTCCATCACTACGACCACGACACCGGACTTAAACCGGCGCGGGTCACCGGTAAACAGGTCGCCGGACCGGACAAGGCACCCTACGATCCCGCGGCCGCGGCCGCGGCCGTGCGTCGCGATGTCGACGATTTCGTCGGCACGGTGCGCGAGCGGCTGATCTCCGAATCCGAGCGCATCGGCCGGCCCGCCCTGGTGGTCGCGGCCTTCGACACCGAACTGTTCGGGCACTGGTGGCACGAGGGGCCGCAGTGGCTCGAGCAGGTGCTGCGGGCGCTGCCCGAGGCCGGGGTCACCGTCGGCACGCTGGCCGATGCCCGGGCCGACGGATATGTGGGCGAACCGGTGGACCTGGCCGATTCCTCCTGGGGATCGGGTAAGGACTGGCGGGTGTGGGCCGGGGACCAGGTACGGGATCTGGTCGACCTGAACGCCGAGGTGGTGGCGTTGGCATTGGAGACGCTGGACAAGATGGCGCCGGGGGCCGACGGACTGCGTGATCGAGTCGCCGATCAGGTGCTGCGCGAGGCGATTCTCGCGGTCTCGAGCGACTGGGCGTTCATGGTCAGCAAGGATTCCGCGGCCGGATATGCCCGTGATCGCGCCCATCAGCACGCCCATGCCGTCCGCGAGATATCGGGCGCGATTTCGGCGGGCCAGTTCGCCAAGGCCGAGCAACTAGCGGCAGGATGGTATGCGGCCGACGGATTCTTTCCCGCGCTCGATGCCCGGCGGCTCGACGCGCGGGGCGCCGACATCTACGCGGCCGCTCACGGCGTGGTGAGAGAAGAAGGACCGGCATGAAGATCTTGATGGTGTCCTGGGAGTACCCACCGGTTGTGGTCGGCGGGTTGGGTCGGCATGTGCACCATCTGGCCGTCGCCCTGGCCGCCGCCGGGCATGAGGTCGTCGTGCTGGCTCGTCGTCCGATGGGTAGCGATGCCAGCACCCATCCCACGCATTCGTTCATCGACGAGCGGGTGCTGGTGGTCGCGGCCGCCGAGGATCCGCCGGCCTTCGATTTCGGCGAGGATATGCTCGCCTGGACCCTGGCCATGGGGCATGCGATGGTCCGCGCCGGTATCGCGCTGAGCAAGCCGGGCATCGCCGAGGGCTGGACACCGGATGTGGTGCACGCCCACGATTGGCTGGTCGCGCATTCGGCGATCGCGCTGGCCGAGTACTACGACGTGCCGCTGGTGTCCACGATTCATGCCACCGAGGCCGGTCGGCACAGCGGCTGGGTCTCCGGCCGGGTCAACAAGCAGGTGCACTCGGTGGAGTGGTGGCTGGCTCGCGAATCCGACGCGATGATCACCTGCTCGGCGTCGATGCGCGACGAGGTGGAGACGCTGTACGGGCCGGGCCTGGTGCCGGTGACCGTCATCCGCAACGGAATCGATGTGGGGGCGTGGACATTTCGCGAACGTTCCCCGCGATCGGGGCCGCCGCGGCTGTTGTATGTGGGCCGCCTCGAGTACGAGAAGGGCATCCAGGACGCGATCGCGGCGCTGCCGCGCATCCGCCGCGCGCATCCGGGTGCCACCCTGACCATCGCCGGTGTCGGAACCCAATTCGAATGGCTGCGCGAGCGTGCCCGGGCGCATCGGGTCGCGCGGGCGGTCACCTTCGCCGGGCGCCTCGATCACGCCGAACTGCTGAGCTGGCTGCACGGCGCCGACGCCGTGGTGCTGCCGAGCCGGTACGAGCCGTTCGGCATCGTCGCCCTGGAGGCCGCCGCGGCGGGAACACCACTGGTCACCTCGACCGCCGGCGGACTCGGTGAGCTGGTCGTGGACGGGATCACCGGGGCCTCGTTCGAACCCGCGGATGTCACCGGCCTGGTCGATGCGGTGACCGCGGTCCTGGACGACCCGGACGCCGCCCAGCAGCGCGCGCACGCGGCGCGGGCGCGTCTGACCGCCGACTTCGCATGGGATGTGGTGGCGGCGGCCACCATTCAGGTCTACCAGGGCGCCAAACGCCGCGTCCGGCATCCGCTGGGCCGGCCGGTCATCGCCGAACGCCCCCTGCCGGAACGGGATCCGAACAACCCGATCTGAGCGGTGGTCGAATCACCGCACCGGATGTTCCGGTGAACCGCGGGAATCGGTGCGGGAAGGGCGTGGTGAACGTTCGGTGTGATGGGCACCTCGTTCACCGGACTGGCATCGACACGACACTCGAACGTCGCCGCCTCGCCGGATCGGGCTGGCTTCATCGGAACCATGACGCCAACGTCCGTGCTGACATCGACCCGCACGACAGGCACAGTGGCGGCCCGGCCGCAGTACTCCCTGGTCGTGTCCTCCGATCTCGACCACCGGGTGGCCGCGCAGCGGCTGCGGTACCAGGTCTTCGCCGGTGAACCCGGTTTCGACATTCCGTTCGACCCGGACGGGCTGGACGCCGACCGCTTCGACGAACATTGTGACCATCTGCTGGTGCGCGACGAGGCCACCGACCGGTTCGTCGGCTGCTATCGGATGCTGCCGCCGGACAAGGTGCCCGCCGCCGGTGGCTACTACACCGCGACCGAATTCGACCTCACCGCAATGGATCCCGAAGGGCAGCGGATCGTCGAGATGGGCCGGGCCTGTGTGGTGCCCGACCATCGCAACGGTTCGGTACTGACCCTGATGTGGGCCGGAATCCTGCACTACATCCAGCTCACCGGATACGACTGGGTGATGGGGTGTGTTTCGGTGCCGATGTCCGACACCCCCGCAGACCCGCCCGGCGTGAATGTGGCCGCGGTCCGGAATCTGTTGCTGAACAAGCATTCCGGTGACCCCGAGCGCCGGGTGCGACCGTACAACCCGGTGCTGGTGGACGGCCGCGGGCTGGATGAGATCGGCCTGGATGAGATCGGGGCACCCGCCCGGCCGAAACTGCCGCCGCTGCTGCGCGGCTATCTGCGTCTGGGCGCGGAGATCTGCGGTGAGCCGGCCCACGACCCGGACTTCGGTGTAGCCGATTTCGTGGCGCTGCTGGGCCTGGACACGATCAACACACGGTATCTGGAACGTCTGCGGAGTGCGGCCGGAGCGATGGATTCGCTCGGCCGCTAGATGGATCGGGGAACATGATGTCGGCGGTTACCGAATCGAACGCCACCACCGAGCTGACCAGGCCCGCGCACGCCTGGATGCCGGCCAGCCCGTGCGGGCCGAGCTGCGTGGCGGTGCCCGACCGCGCCGGAACGGTGCGCACCAC
>JAFMQT010000703.1 GCA_017354515.1 Nocardia sp.
GGCTGCCGGCTCGGCGCGGGCGGTCACACCGGCGGTCTCGCTCACCTCCCGGTCCCGCCGCCGCTCGCGCAGTTCGGCGTAGACGAAATAGCCCAGCCCGAGCGGGGCCATGATGCCGAACGCGATCCACTGCAAGCCGTACGACAGATACGGACCCGCGTCCAACTGGGGGAGCGGTTGCGGGCTGAACGCACCCGGCTGACCGGAATCCAGCTGCATGTAGCCACCGTGATCACCGGTCGCGAAGGTGGTCAGCGGGGTGCCGAGCACGCTCGCGAGCTGTGTGGTGTCGATCGAATACACCTGCCGCAGACCGTCCTGCGTGGTCGGATCCTTACCCGGGATGATGCCCTCGGATTTGCGGACCCGCCCCCGCAATTGCCGGTCCCCGGCCGGTGGTTCGGCGATCGTGGGGAGCTGGGTGCCGTTGACCGCGGCCACCAGACCGCGATCGACGAGAATGGTGCGGCCGTCGTCGAGCCGGAAGGTCGCCAGCACCCCGAACGCGGGCTGATCGTCGAGCCGCTGCAGCCGTTCGATCACGGTGGATCCGGGGACGTAGCTGCCACTGACCTGGACTCGCCGCCATTCGGTATCGGCGGCATTCGTCCCTGCGGGAGGGGTTCCGGCGGCGGTGTTCAGCAGCGCCGCGCCCGGCACCGGATCGGCGTTGACCGAGGCGGCGATCAGATCGTTGCGATGGGAGGTCCGCACATTCTTGCCCAGCTGCCAGGGCGCCAGGATGGTGAAGCACAGGTAGGCGAAGGCGACCACCACCAGGGCCAGAATCACCCAGGTGGGACGCAGCAGGAAGGTCAGCCGCCGCAGAATTCTCATGGCCGTGGTCCGGCGGGTGGTTCGCCGAGCTGTTCGCGCACCCAGTCCAGCAGCGCCGGTACCGCCGCCTCGATCTGCTGCCTGACCAGTTCGAATTCGGCGTCGTCACCGTAATAGGGGTCGGGGACATCGGGCTCGTCGGCGTCCGGATCGAAACTGCGCAGCAGCGCCCGGCGCGCGGGCGGCACCCGCAACCGGGTCAGCTCCCGGTCGTGGCCGGTGTCCAGTGCCACCAGCAGATCGGCGTCCAGATGATCGGGGCCGACGATGGCGGCCACATGTCCGATCGGATAGCCGTGCCGGGTGAGCACGGCGGTGGTGCGGGGGTCGGCGTCGGAGCCCACGTGCCAGGCGGTGGTGCCGGCGCTGTCCACGCGTACCCGATCGGCCAGCCCGGCGCGCTCCAGGTGCGCCGCGAAGATCTTCTCGGCCATCGGCGACCGGCAGATGTTGCCGGTACAGATGAAACACACACGCAGTTCGCCCACGCAGCCATTGTGGCCGGTCGGCGCGTGCGGCGGACACGTAGGGTAGGTGGCTGTGCCCCGCGACACTCCTGCCTCCGTGACCGACACATCCGATGTGCGCGGACCCGGTGCGGTGGCTGCCGACGTGGACACCGCCGCGCTGCGCCATCACGGGGATGTCGATCTGGTTCCCGGGATGCTCGATTTCGCGGTCAATGTCCAGGGCGACGCACCGCCGCGGTGGCTGATCCGGAGTCTGGCCGAGCGGCTGCCCGATCTCGCGCGCTACCCGTCGGCGGCCGAGGAGGCCGCCACCGGCGCGGTGGTGGCC
>JAFMQT010000704.1 GCA_017354515.1 Nocardia sp.
TCCGCACCCTCGTACACCACCGCCACCCGATCCGGGTACTCGTCCGCCGTACGCCGATAGCCGTCCAGCAACAGCTCCGGTTCGAAGATGCGCTCGGTGTCATTCCATTCGCGCAGTATGCGGCGGCTCTCGACCTGGTCGAGCAGCGCCAGATCACCCACGGCGGTGGCGGGGCCGGTGACGATCTCGCGCAGCAGTCGCACGAAGCGGGCGACGAAACGTTCGGCCGTCGCCGCGTCGAACAGATCGGTCGCGTAGGTCAGGAAGCCCTCGATACCCACGGGCGCACTGGATTCGGCGTATCGGTCCGCAACGATCAGGTTCAGATCGAACTGCGAGATCCCGGAATCGGCGTCCAGACCGGAGACGGTCAGCCCCGGCAGTTCGAAAGCCGCCCCGACGAGGTTCTGGAACGAGAGACCGACCTGGAACAGCGGATGCCGCGCGGTCGACCGGGCCGGATTCAGGACCTCGACCAGCCGCTCGAACGGCACATCGGCGTGCGCGAAGGCCTGCAGATCGGTTTCGCGCTGGCGGCCGAGCAGTTCGGTGAAGGATTCGCCGAGATCGACGCGGGTCCGGAACACCAGCGTGTTCATGAACATGCCGATCATCTCGTCGAGCGCGGCCTCACCGCGGCCCGCCAGCGGGGTACCGATGGCGATGTCGTCGGTACCCGACAGCCGAGCCAGCAGCACCGCGAGCGCGGAGTGCACAACCATGAACAGCGTAGCGCCTTCCGATCGGGCGAGATCGGCCAGGGCACGGTGCAATTCGGCGTCGATCCGGACCTCGGCCTTGCGGCCGGCGAAGCTGCGGGTCGCGGGGCGCGGGTGGTCGGCGGGCAGATCCAGTTGTTCGGGCAGATCGGCCAGCTCTTGCTGCCAGTAGGTGATCTGTTCGGCAGCAAGCGATTCCGGATCGTCCTCACTGCCGAGCAGATCGCGCTGCCAGATACTGAAGTCCGCGTACTGCACCGGCAGCGGCGCCCAGTTCGGGGCCGCACCCGAGGATCGAGCCGCGTAGGCGGTCATCAGATCCCGCGTCATGGGCGCCATCGAATATCCGTCGCCGGCGATATGGTGGATGACCATCGCGAGGATGTAGTCCTGCGGCGCGATCTCGATCAGTGCGACGCGCAGCGGAACCTCGGCGGTGACATCGAAGGCCGCCGAGAAGAATTCGACCAGGGAATCTTCGATCGACCCGGTTGCAGCACGCCGTTCGAGTTCGGGAACCGCCTGTCCGATGGGCAGAATGACCTGCACCGGACCGTCGTCGGTCTCGGGGTAGACCGTCCGCAGCACCTCGTGCCGGGCCACCACATCGGCGACCGCCGCACCCAGTGCCTCCGCATCGAGCGCACCGGTGAGACGGGCCGCGGCGGTCACGTTGTAGGCCGCGGACTGCTGGTCGAAGCGGTTGAGGAACCACATCCGCTGCTGCGCCAGCGATAGCGGGATCCGATCCGGACGCTGCTGTGGTACCAGCGGTGCGCGGGTTCCGCTGCCGGCGCCGAGTTCGGCGCGGGCGGCCAAGGCGGCGACAGTCGACGCCTCGAACAGCGCGCGCACCGGCACCTGAGTGTCCAGCGCCGCACCCAGACGCGCGGTCACCTGCGTCGCGATCAGCG
>JAFMQT010000705.1 GCA_017354515.1 Nocardia sp.
CCGTCGGCGAAATTGGCGTGCCGGTCGGCCCCGGAGTTGAAATCGTCGCGTGAGGAGTTCAGATGCACCAGGTCGATGCGGCCGGTGATCGCGCGAATCCGGTCGACGACGCCGATCAGCTCCTCACCGCCGGCCCAGGCGTGGCAGGTGTCCAGGCAGAACCCGGCGCCGTGCTCGCCGACCACGTCCCACAGGCGCGCGATGGAATCGAAATGGCGGGCCATGGCGTGATTGCCGCCCGCGGTGTTCTCGATCAGGATCGGCACCGCGAAACCGCCCTTGTCCTGCTGGCGCTGGAACAGCTTGCCCCAGTTGACGATTCCGGCCTCGCGTTCGGCATCGGAGCGCACGTGGCCGCCGTGCACGACCAGCCCGAACGCACCCAGGTCGGCGGCCGCCTGAGCCTGTGCGGCGACGGCGCTGCGCGAGGGCATCCGCAGCCGGTTGTTCGTACTGGCCACATTGATCTGATACGAGGAGTGCACCACCACGTCGATCGGACTGGCCTTGATCTGTTCGGCGCGCGGGTGCGGCACGGGTTTGTCCCAGCTCTGCGGATCCACCACGAACATCTGGATGACCTCGGCGCCCAGCTGTTCACCGGCGCCGATCGGATCACTGTCTTGCCGGACGTGTGCTCCAATGCGCATGGTCACCCAGCGTATCGGTCGCCACCGACACGGCGGATCCGGCGGTGCCGACTGCTATGGTTTCGGTTGATTTCCGGCAAGGAAGTGGGAGCGGGGCATGCTGGCCAACGGCGATGTTTTCGCGGGCTACGTCATCGAGCGACTATTGGGCCGCGGTGGTATGGGACAGGTCTATCTGGCCAAACACCCTCGGCTGCCGAGACTGACTGCGCTCAAACTGCTCAATCGCGAGATGGTCGCCGATCCGGAGATCCGGGCCCGCTTCGAACGGGAGGCCGATCTGGTCTCCCAACTCGACCATCCCAAGGTGGTCACCGTCTACGATCGAGGCCTCGAGGACGGTCAGCTCTGGATTTCGATGCAGTTCATCGACGGAATCGATGCCGCGAGCGTCGATCCGCAGAAGTTGCCACCCGCCCGCGCGGTGCAGATCATCGGCGAGGTGGCCGAGGCGCTGGACTACGCACACGACAACGGTGTGCTGCACCGCGACGTGAAACCCGGCAATATGCTGCTCGCCCGTTCCACCGGGGGTAAGGGTGAGCGGGTCTATCTCACCGACTTCGGCATCGCCCGCCTGCGCGACGACGGCGGTCATCTCACCCAGACCGGAACCTTCACCGCGACCCTGGCCTATGCCTCGCCGGAACAGCTCACCGGCGGCCACCTGGAGGGCACCTCGGATCAGTATTCGCTGGCCTGCAGCCTGTTCTGGCTGTTCACCGGGCGCGGACCGTTCAACGCGCCGAATCCGGCGGCGGTGATCCGCGGCCATCTGCAGGGCCCCCCGCCCGCCCTGAGCACTGTGCGGCCCGGACTGCCCAGTGGACTCGACGCGGTCCTGCTCAAGGCGATGCAGAAGCGGCCTGCCGATCGCTTCGCCAACTGTTCGGAGTTCGCCGCCGCCGCGCGGCAGGCGGTGACGCCGCCCAGCGCGCCGGCGATGCCGACGGCCGCGCCGGGACCGAATACCGCGCGACCGG
>JAFMQT010000706.1 GCA_017354515.1 Nocardia sp.
GAGCAGGCCGGGGCATATTCTGCACCGGTGGATGTAGACGACCAACGCTCGGATCCGGGTGCCACCCATGCCCCGCACGACCGTAACGGCAACGGGCTGTCCTCCCGGCTGAACTGGTTGCGGGCGGGAGTGCTGGGGGCCAACGACGGCATCGTCTCGACCGCGGGGCTGGTGGTCGGCGTGGCCTCGGCGACCACCGCCGGCGGGCCCATCCTGACCGCCGGCGTGGCCGGGATGGTGGCCGGCGCGCTATCGATGGCGGTCGGGGAATTCATCTCGGTCAGCACCCAGCGCGACAGCGAACGCGCCCTGCTGTCACAGGAGATGCGCGAACTCGCCGCCCACCCGGACCGCGAACTGGCCGAACTGGCCCAGATCTACCGGGACAAGGGCCTGTCCGCTGATACCGCCCGGCGCGTCGCCCGGGAACTTACCGCCCACGATGCCTTCGCTGCCCACGCCGACGCCGAATTGCGCCTGGACCCGGACGATCTCACCAATCCGTGGCAGGCCGCGCTGTCCTCGGCCGTGGCGTTCACCTGCGGGGCGGTGGTCCCGCTGCTGGCGATCGTGCTGCCGCCGGTCAGCTGGCGAATTCCGGTGACCGTCGCCGCGGTGCTGCTGGCCCTGGCCGCGACCGGATCGATCAGCGCCCGGCTCGGCGGTAGTAATCCGCGCCGGGCGGTGGTCCGGGTGGTGGCCGGCGGCGCGCTGGCAATGGCGATCACCTTCGGCATCGGACATCTGCCGGGCGTATCGGGAGCCTGATCGAACCGATCCACGACTTTCACCCCCCTTGTCCCAAGCTACTCGTAGACGTATATTCGTGTACGAGTAAAGGAGTGGCATGGCTCGTAAACGCAAGGTCGATAATCTGCTGGCCCTGGCGGTCTTGACCACCCTGGTCGAACGTCCCATGCACCGCTACGAGATGGCAACCCAGATGCGCGAACGCGGTAAGGACCGCGATATGGACATCAAATGGGGGTCGCTGTACACGGTCGTGCGCAATCTGGAGAAGCACGAATTCGTCGAGGTCGTCGGGAACGAACGCGAGGGCGCCCGCCCCGAACGCACCATCTACCGCATCACCGAGGCCGGTCGCGCCGAAGCGCGGGACTGGGTGCGCGAACTGCTCTGCACGCACCAACCCGAACATCACCGTTTCGTGGCCGGCCTGTCGGTGGCCGGCCTGCTGCCCCCGCAGGAGGTGATCGCACTACTCGATGAGCGGTTGCGGCGGCTGGACGCCGAGATCTCGCTCCGCAGTGGCGAACTCGAGGAACTGTCGGGGGCGATTCCCCGGCTGTTCCTGATCGAGGCCGAGTACGGCGTCGCGATGCTCGAGGCCGAGGCCGCGTGGGTCACATCCCTGCGCGCCGAATTGGCGTCGGGGACCTTTCCCGACATCGACATCTGGCAGCGGATCCACACCGAGAACATCCCACCCGACCGGATGGCCGAACTGATGAAGGGAGGACAGCCCCACCAGCCGGACGCCGGCTGACCATACGAACCGGGCACGGCGGGTGCGGCAACACCGCGCCGAGCCCGATCCAGCTACCTCTCGAACCGCATTCGCGCAGGCGACCCGGCCCAAGTATGGCAACTTCAGGATAACGGGACCCGCCCG
>JAFMQT010000707.1 GCA_017354515.1 Nocardia sp.
CTAGCATCGGTGAAGTGACGTGGGCGGAGGAACGAGCCATGCAGCGGTCGGCGGCGGTGCGCCGTTCGCGCGACCGGATAGCGGGACAGGTCCGGTCGCTGTTGGACGCCGCGCTGGAACTGATCGCCGAGAAGGGCGATACCTCCTTCACCACCCAGGAACTGGCCAAACAGGCCGGGGTGGCGCTGCAGACCTTCTACCGCTACTTCGCCAGCAAGGATGAACTCCTGCTGGCCGTGATCGGCGATGCCATGGCCGATGCCTGCGCGCGCTGGGCCGCCGCGGGGCGCGAACTCGACGATCCGCTGGCCCGGCTGCGGCTCTACATCACCTCGGTGCTCGCCGGAATCCCCAGCGCCGGACGCGATGACGCCACGGCGCGCTTCATCGTCTCCACCCGCTGGCAGTTACATCGGGTGTTCCCGAAGGAATTGGCCGCCGCCGAACAGCCTTTCGTCGATCTGCTGGCCGCGGAGATCACCGCCGCGCGCGACGCCGGCCTGCTGCGCTCGGCCGATCCGTGTGCCGATGCCTGGTACATCGCCGAACTCACCCGCGCGGTCTACCACTACTACGCCTACGCGCCGGCCCGCGAAGGTGTCGCCGAAGGGCTGTGGGGTTTTTGTCTGCGGGCGCTCGGCGGTGAGGCACCAGCAACCTCGTGAGCTCACCCGGATGATCGGGCCGCGGTCGATGGCACCGGAGCGAATTCCCCGGAACTGGCGCCACATCCCGCGTAGAATCTGACTCTCGATCACACAACAGCCCAGGACCCGTCGGCGGTGCGACGCTGGTCGTGGGCCTGCCCGTTGTCGGCGCCGCGTCCGACTTTCGTCGGTGTTCTCCAGAGCGACAAGGAGACTCGTGGTGCGATCAGGGGCTAGGATCGTCGCGGTGCTCACAGCGTTGTGGTGGGCCGCCGTACCGGGCGCGACGCACGCGAGTCCACCAGCGAATGCCGACCCCATGGTGACGGGCCCGGTGACCGGCGGAGTTCACGGTCATCCGGAATTCGAGGCACCGTTCCGGGTGTCGGACTTCGGATACACCGAATCCGAATACTTCATCTCCGGGACCGCGAGAGCCTATGGCAAGGCCGCCGCACCCGCGCCCTACGCCACCCGCATCGTCGTCTATCGCCCTGCCGATCCGGCTCGTTTCAGCGGGAATGTCGTCACCGAGTGGGGCAATACCACCGGTCAGATCGACACCCCGGTCGAATTCATCTGGTCGCACCGGCAAATACTGGCCGGCGGCGACGCGTATGTGCAGGTGACCGCGCAGCAGGCCGGAGTCTGCGGAATCGACCTGTCGGGGGCGGCGAACTCGCTCGGCGGATTATGTAATCCGCTGTCGCTCAAGGGTTTCGACCCGGTCCGTTATCGGCCGCTGACCCATCCCGGCGACCGATACTCCTATGACATCTTCTCCCAGGCGCTGCGCGCGGTGCGCCATCCCGCAGGGGTGGACCCGCTGGGCGGACTGCGAGCACGCCACCTCATCGCGATCGGGGAGTCGCAGTCGGCGATCGCGTTGGACAACTACATCTCCACCGGCGCCGATCGCGCCGCGAGGCTGGTCGACGGGTTCGTCATCGACGCCGATGGTCATACCGCCGAGCCGAATCCGT
>JAFMQT010000708.1 GCA_017354515.1 Nocardia sp.
ACAGCACGCCCGCGGCCAGAGCCGGCAGTCGCATCCACCAACTGGCATCGCTGACCCGGGTCATCCACGCCAGCACCTCGTAGGGCCAGCCGAACGGCGCCTCGGCGACCCCGAACCAGCGATAGTAGTTGGACATGAAGCCCGAATGTCTCGATGCCCGGGCCATATTCAGGATGTAGCCGTCGTCGGAGGTGTTGGCGCCGATGAAATGCCACACCACCAGGGTGCCGAGTATGACCACATCGGCGACGCTGATCCGCCACCAGTGCGCCGGCAGGAACCGGCGCGGCCGCCGGCCGTCGGCGGTGTCGATCAGGTGCAGGCAGATCAGCGAGGCGATGGTGAACAGCACCGCACCAACGATGGCGATTCGTTTCAGCGCGGCCGGCGAGGAGGAGAACCGGGAGTCGATATCGGCGTGCAGATGGGCATCCCCGAGCTGGGCGCGCTGCAGATCGGTGAAGACGCCGACCACCTGCCCCCGTACGTCCCCGCCGACGGTATTCGAGAACGGCGTTCCGTCATGGCGTTTCACCCCGGTCAGCTCCACAGTGGTGGCCCGGTCGTTCGAGGAGATGACCAGCCGCGAACAGCCGCCGACCTCGCTCAGTGGCGCCGACAGCAGCGGAATGTCGCGCTGCAGAATCGACAGCGCGCGCCCGCCCGGATCGTCGACGACCTTCACCAGCAGGCCCTTCGCACTGGCATTGGGCGCCTCTGCGGGGACCGTGGACAGTACCGTGCCGGCCGGCATATCCCGGAAAGCGCTGCACGGCACCGACGCGTCCAAGTTCAGCGGGACATAGGACACCAGTGGCGCGGTGACCGAGAGCGACTGTGGCTGCGGCCAATTCAGACTCGCGCGGTCGGCCCGCACCGGCAGCAGGGGGGTCGCCACCGCCAGCACGATGGCGATCAGCCCCGACAGCAGAGCGATCAGTCGGATGCGGGACAACGAGGGGGAGTCTGCACGCACCCAGCGATGCTAAGCCACGGCACCGATCGTTTCCGGTCTGCGTCCGCGCAATCGGGTGCGGATGGCGGGAAATGGCTGTTCGGGGCTCATCGCAGCGAGCGCACATCCCAGACGAAGACGCCGTCGACGACCCGGCCGGATATGCCGAGCAGGTGATCGAGTGTCTCGCGGACCGCCGTGCCGTGTTCGATCTGGGTCAGAACCAGCACGTCGGCATGCCAATAAGCGAGATCGGCCCGGGCCCGGGCCTTGGCCGCCTCGTCGACCGGCTGCACCCGGTTGGAGCGCTGCGCCCGCATCAGCATGATCGAGGTGCGCCGGTCGTCGGGGCCGTAGCGGCCCTTGCCGTACATATCCGGGCCGACGAAGTAGCCGCCGGCGAGCGGGAAGGAGAATCCGGAATCGATCTGCCAGTTCAGCGGCCGGGCATCGAGTCGGGTGGGTGGCGGCACCACGACCACCGACCCGTGATCGACGAACTGCCGGACCGTGCCGTCGGTGAAGAACTGCGGGGTGTACCCGCGCTCGGTTACCGGCAGCGCGGTCGGGACCAGCGGAATCAAGGCCAGCGCCAGCGCGGCGAACCAGACCGCCGGGCGGATATCGGTGGTCGAGATCCGCGCGTATCGGATGATGCGCTCGGTGGCCAGTG
>JAFMQT010000092.1:0-7288 GCA_017354515.1 Nocardia sp.
TTCTCCTCGACCTTGTCGAACACCACGACATTGTCGTAGAGCACATAGCCGAGAATGGTCAGCAGCCCGATCACCGCCGCGGGGGTGACCTCGAAGCCGACGATCGAGTACAGACCGGCGGTGACGACCAGGTTGAACAGTAGCGAGGCAATCGCGGCGATCGACATATCGCGTTCGAACCGGATCGCGATATAGACCATCGTCAGCGCGATGAACACCACCAGCGCGATGATCGCCTTCTTGGTGATCTCCCCACCCCAGGTCTGGCTGATCTCGGCGACACTGATCGCGTTGCGGCTGACGGTACCGCTCGAGTCCTTCGGGTGGAAGGTGTTGAACAACGTGTCGGCGACCTTGTCCTGCTGCGTGGCATCCAGTGTGTCCGAACGTATTTCGAACGAGGACCCGGTGCCGGTGCCGACCTTCTGCACGGTGACCGGATCATGTCCGATCGCCTGGTTGTAGGCCTTCTCGACCTGCGAATTGGACATATCGCCCGTCGCCGGCAGCTGGATGCGGGTACCGCCGGCGAAATCGATACCGAGGGTGAATCCCCGCAACCCGATACTCAGCAATGCGATCAGGATGAGCACCGCGGCGACGGCGTAGTACACCTTGCGGCGGCCGACGATCCGGAATCCGCCGGTGCCGGTGTAAAGGCGTTCGAAGAAGCCGTGCTGGGGCGCCTTACCCGCCTGGACCGGGAGTTCCTCGGTCATGGGTTCGGCCGACCTGGGCGCGGCCACAGTCTGTCCCCGTTCGTCGCTCATCGCTTCCCCGTTCCTACGAGCGTGGCGCCCGCCGCTTTGCGTTCGGCCGCGATCTGCTGCACCGCTCCCAGACCGTTGACCGAGGGTTTGGCCCAGAACGGCGAGCGCGAGGCCAGCATCATCAGCGGTGAGGTGATCAGGTACAGCACGATCACGTCGAGCACCGTGGTCAACCCGAGGGTGAACGCGAAGCCCTTCACCTGACCGGCGGCGAGCACGTACAGCACCACCGAGGCGATCAGGCTGACGGTCTTACCGGAGAGGTTGGTGCGCTGCGCCCGGGCCCAGCCGCGCGGAACCGCGGATCGGAAACTTCGGCCCTCACGCATCTCGTCCTTGATGCGTTCGAAGAAGACCACGAACGAGTCCGCGGTCATACCGATACCGATGATCAGACCGGCGATACCCGCCAGATCCAGGGTGAAGTTGATCCACCGGCCCAGCAGCACGATGATCCCGTACACCGCCACACCGGAGGCCACCAGCGAGAATCCGGCGAGGAAACCGAGCATCCGGTAGTAGGCCAGGCAGTACAGCAACACCGCGATCAGACCGATCGCACCCGCGATCAGGCCGGCGTGCAAGGAGGCCAGGCCCAGGGTCGCCGACACCGTCTCGGCCTCGGAGGTCGCGAACGACAGCGGCAGCGAACCGTACTTCAGCGAGTTCGCCAGATCCTTGGACGTGGACGCGTTGAACTGACCGGTGATCTGGGTGGTGCCGCCCAACTGCGGGCCCTGCTGCACCACCGGCGCGCTGAGCACCTTGGAGTCGAGGGTGAAGGCGATCTGCTTCTGCAGGAACTCCTGGGTCAGTTTGGCCCAGGCGTCGGAGTTCTTGAAGGTCAGATCGACCGCCCACTGCGACTGCTGGTTCAGCGAGGCACTGGCGTCCTTGATGTCCTGGCCATCGATGCGGCTCTTGTCGAGCAGGTACACCTCCGTGCCCTCGGAGTTGCAGGTCACCAATGGCAGATTCGGATCGTCGTTACCGGCCAGCGGATCGGGCTTGTGGCAGTTCATCGTCTGCAGCGCCAGTTGCTGGATCTGCGGATCGGTACTCTGCCGCAGCATCCTGGCCTGCGCGATCTCCTGCTGGCTGCGCTGCTGCGCGGACATCGACGAATCCGGTTGCGCCGGAGTCGGGTTCGGCTGCGCGGGGGCACCCGGAGCCGCGGGCTTGGGCGCCGGGGTGGTGGTCGGCGGCGCCTGCTCGACCGGGAAGACGCGGTTCTGCGCGGTGTGCCCGGAGCCCGTGCCACCGGCGGCATGTCCGGAGGCCGCGCCATTGGCGGTATGCCCGGAGGCCGCGCCATTGGCGGTATGCCCGGGTGCCGTACCGGGGGACTGCGCCGGTGCCATCGGGGCGGGCTGGCCGCCGGGAACGGGCTGGCCACCGGGAGCGGGCATGCCTCCGGGAGCGGCGGGGGACCCCGCACCGGCGCCGGTTTGCGGCTGCCCCTGCTGAAGCACCGGCCGGATGTAGAGCTTGGCCGTGCTCGCCAGCGACTTGGCCTGCTGACCATCCTGACCGGGCACGGTGATCACCAGATTGTCACCGTCGATGACGACCTCGGAGCCGGCCACACCCAGGCCGTTGACGCGCGACTCGATGATCTGCTGCGCCTGCGAGAGGCTGTCCTTGCTCGGCTTGCTGCCGTCGGGGGTGCGCGCGGTGAGCGTCACACGGGTACCACCCTGCAGGTCGATACCCAGTTTCGGTGACGGTGACTTATCGGCGGTGAAGAACACCAGCCCATAGATCACCGCGACGAGCACGACGTAGACGCCGAGCAGCCGCAGCGGATGCCCCGTTCCCTTGGAAGGTGGCACAGTACTTATCTCCTAGGCGATGAAAGGTGGCGGCCGAAACTCACGACGCCCACACGATCGGAAACGGCGGTCGCGCCGCATCGTCGTCGCGACGCCGGGGCGAGCACGGCGGGAACGCTTCAGTCCTTGTTCGGATGAGCCGCGACATCCTCGAGGGATTCGGTGGCGTTGCCCTCGGGCTCGGTGGCCTCGGCCGCCGGCTCGGCGGGCTTGTCGGCGGACTCGATCCGCTCGGCGGGCCCAGCCGACTGCGGCTCGGAGCCCACACCCTCGACGGTGGTGGACGTGTCCTGCGGACGCACCTCGCGGATGGCCGCACGCAACCAGGTGGTCACCACATCCTCGGCGATCTCCAGATCGACGGACTCATCATCGAGGTCGACGACGGTTCCGTACAGGCCGGAGGTTGTGATGATCTGGTCACCGACCTTGACCGACTGCTGCATCTCGGTGACCTTCTGCGCTTCGCGCTTCTGGCGGCGGACGCCGAGGAACATCGGCACGAGCAGAACTACCAGGAGCAGCGGAAAAAGCAGGTTGGACATCGTCGTAGTCGGTCCTAGGTCGGGGTCGGATTCACGCGGTACCCCCACAGTGTGCCAGCAACCTCGAATATCGCCACACCCGCACCTCGTCCGGACCGGCGCGATGTGCCGGTGACCTCATTCGAACAGGTCCAGTGTGGGCTCGGATTCGCGGCCGCGGACCTCGATGGATCCGAAGACCAGATCCGGCGGCGGCACCAGTCCGAGATGCTCCCAGGCCGCAGCCGTAGCTACCCGACCGCGCGGGGTGCGCGCCACCATTCCGGCGCGCACCAGGAACGGCTCGCATACCTCCTCCACCGTGGCGGCCTCCTCGCCCACCGCCACCGCCAGCGTCGACACGCCTACCGGGCCGCCGCCGAAACTGCGCACCAGCGATCCCAGAACCGCGCGGTCGAGCCGATCCAGGCCGAGCGAATCCACGTCGTAGACCGTCAGCGCGGCCCGGGCGATCTCGAGCGTCACCTGTCCGTCGGCCCGCACCTCGGCGTAGTCGCGGACGCGGCGCAGCAGCCGGTTCGCGATCCTTGGTGTACCCCGTGAGCGGCCGGCGATCTCGGCGGCCGCGTCGGTGTCGATCCGCACCCCGAGGATCGCGGCCGACCGCTGCAGGATGCGCCGCAACTCCGCGGGCTCGTAGAAATCCATATGCGCGGTGAAACCGAATCGGTCGCGCAGCGGCCCGGTCAGCGCCCCCGCCCGCGTCGTGGCCCCGACCAGGGTGAAGGGGGCGATCTCCAGCGGGATCGAGGTCGCCCCCGGACCTTTGCCGACAACCACGTCGACCCGGAAATCCTCCATCGCCAGATACAGCATCTCCTCGGCCGGCCGGGCCATGCGGTGGATCTCGTCGATGAACAGCACATCGCCCTCGACCAGGTTGCTCAGCATGGCGGCCAGGTCCCCCGCCCGTTCGAGTGCGGGGCCGGAGGTGATCCGCAGCGCGGTCCCCAGCTCGGCGGCCACGATCATCGCCAGACTGGTCTTGCCCAGGCCCGGCGGCCCGGACAGCAGCACATGGTCGGGGGCGGCGCCGCGCCCGGTGGCGCCGCGTAACACCAGCGCCAGCTGTTCACGCACCCGCGGCTGACCGATGAAATCGTCCAGGGACCGGGGGCGCAGTCCCGCCTCGACGTCACCGTCGGAGGTCAGCTGCTCCGGCGTGACCGGGGATTCGCCGTGCTCGGAACCCCTTGCGCCGGAGTCGAATTCAGCGTCCTGGTCCATCAGGTCTCATCCATCGCGTCGTCGCCAACATGTTCACCGGTTCCGGCCCAGGGTAGCCAGGGCCGCGCGCAGTGCCTGCGAGGTTTCCGAGTCCGGCCGCGCCGCCAGCACCCCGTCCACGGCGGGTTCGGCCTGTTTGGCCGGGAATCCGAGGCCGATCAGCGCCTCCACCACCTGATCGCGCACCGGGGTGGCGGCCGGCGCGAGGGCCTCGCCGAGCGGTGCGGACCGCACCGGAACCTGCTCGACCTTGTCCCGCAACTCCACCACCATGCGCTCGGCTCCGCGCTTTCCGATTCCGGGAACCCGGGTCAGCGCCGCGATATTGCTCTCGGCCAGCGCTTTTCGGAGCGCCTCGGGTTCGAGGACCGCCAGCACCGCCATCGCCAGCCGCGGTCCCACCCCGGAGACGGTCTGCAGCAGGGCGAACAGTTCGCGGGCCTCGGTATCGGCGAAGCCGTACAGCGTCATCGAATCCTCGCGCACGATCATGGTCGTGTGCAGCAGGGCGATCTCACCTCGGTTGAGGCCGGCCAGGGTGGCCGGGGTGGCGTGCAGGTGGTAGCCCACTCCCGCGGCCTCGAGCACCACATGGTCCAGACCGATATCGAGCACCTCGCCGCGTACCGACGCGATCATCCGGTCGCCTTCCGTTGCTGGGCCAGTCGTTCGGCGTATCGGCGCCGGGCCTGTTCGGCCCGCGCCTTCGCCTCGGCCATCCGCGCGATGACCGGCGCCCGCCAGCAGTGGCAGATCGCCAGGGCCAGCGCATCGGCCGCGTCGGCGGGCCTCGGCGCGGCCTGCAGACCCAGGATGCGGGTCACCATCGCCGTGACCTGTGCCTTGTCCGCGGACCCGTTCCCGGTGACCGCGGCCTTGACCTCGCTGGGTGTGTGGAACACCACCGGGATGTCGCGCCGGGCGGCGGCCAGTGCGATCACTCCGCCGGCCTGCGCGGTGCCCATCGCGGTGCGCACATTGTGCTGGGCGAATACCCGCTCGATCGCGACCGCCTGGGGGCGATGGGTATCGAGCCAATACTCGGCGGCGTCCGCGATGGCCAGCAGTCTGCGCGACAGCTCCACATCCGCCGGGGTGCGCACCACATCCACGTCGAGGGCGGTGACCCGGCGGCCTGCCCCGCCCTCGACGAGACTGAGCCCGCACCGGGTGAGCCCGGGATCGACACCCATCACCCGCACGAAACCCATCCCTCCGACTCGCGAACAATTGTTCGAAGTGTAGCCGAGCCACCGCGACCGGACCCGGCACCGACACGGCCGCGCTCACAGGCGGCGTTATCCGGGTCCTGTCATGACTCCGAGCCAGTTCACAGCTTTCCTCGAGGAAGCCAGGCAAGAATTACGGCCGTGTTTCCCGCGCCTATGGATGTGCCGACGCCCGCGCCGACCACCCCCGCCGCACCTGCTCCCGCGGCGGTTCCCTCGGTAGCCCCGCCTCCGGCCCCACAACTGCCCTCGGCCAACCTCAACCCCTATGGCGGATACCGCCATGGGTTGTCACTGCTGTACGGCTGGCTACCGCTGACGATCGAGATCGTCGCCATCGTATTGCTGGTCATCGCACTGGTGCGATTCCGGCGGTCGTTCTGGCTGATCCGGGTACCGATCTGTGTCGCCCTCGGCGTCGCGGCCGCGTTCATCGCCCGCGGCATCATGAACAATCAGGGTTTGGCCTCCGACCCTGCCCCGGTGAAGCTGTGGATCGCGGTCGGCGCGACGGTTTCCGCCCTCGCGCTGATCTTCGTCGCCTGGCCGGGTGCGCGGTGGTGGCAGCGCACCGCCGCGATCCTGGCGCTGCCGTTCGCCTTCGCCAGTTCGGCGGTCATCCTGAACCAGTGGGTCGGCTACTACCCCACCGTGCAGTCGGCGTGGAGCGCCGCCACCGCCGGGCCGCTGCCACACCAGACGGATATGGACGCCCTGGCCGGGATGCGCAACACCAAACCGGCCACCGGCGCGGTGGTTCCGATCGACACCGGCGATGCCGCCAGCGGGTTCAAGCACCGCACCGAATACGTCTATCTGCCCCCGGCGTGGTTCGCCGGCCCGACCCCGCCGCAGCTTCCGGTGATCATGATGATCGCCGGTGAGTTCAACACTCCGGCCGACTGGATGCGCAGTGGTCAGATCATGCCGGCAGTCGACAAGTTCACCGCCGCCAACAACGGGGTGGCGCCGATCATGGTGTTCATCGACTCCTCCGGCAGCTTCAACAACGACACCGAATGTGTGAACGGACCGCGCGGCCAGGCCGCCGACCACCTCACCAAGGATGTCGTGCCGTATGTGGAGAAGACCTTCAACGCGGCCTCCGATCCCGCGAAGTGGGGTGTGGTCGGCTGGTCGATGGGTGGTACCTGCGCGGTGGATCTGACCGTCATGCATCCCGAACTGTTCGGCACCTTCGTCGATATCGCCGGCGATGTCAGCCCGACCGCGGGCACCAAGGAGCAGACCGTCTCCCGGCTCTATGGCGGCGACAACGCGGCCTACGACCACTTCGACCCGGTCACCGTGATGAAGGCGCACGGACCGTACACCGGTGTGGCCGGCCTGTTCGACGACCTGACCCCGCCCAAGCGGCAGGGCAAGGGCGGTCCCGGTGGCCCGGGCGGCAATTTCCACATGCCGAAGGTGGACCCGAGCCGCAGCGGCGTCGGCGGACAGGACGGGGAAAAGGACGCCGGCGAGGTCGGCGCCGCGGAGGCCCTGTGCAACCAGGGCAAGCAGGTCGGCATCGACTGCACCATCCACACCACCGAGGGCGGACATACGTGGCAGTTCGCGGCCGCCGCGTTCACCTCGTCGCTACCGTGGATGACCGCGCGCATGGGGCTGCCGGTTACCACCCAGCAGTAGCGGGGCACGCAAACGGACCGGCCCCCCCCCCC
>JAFMQT010000092.1:7298-12011 GCA_017354515.1 Nocardia sp.
GGGGGGGGGGGCCGGATCTTCTGCCTCGGCGGCGGTGCCGGATCGAGCGCAGGATCAGTCGTCGTCGAGTGCGGCCAGCACCTCATCGGAGACGTCGATGTTGGTGTAGACGTTCTGGACGTCGTCGCTGTCCTCGAGCGCATCGATCAGTTTGAACACCTTGCGCGCGCCGTCGACGTCCACCGCGACCGATACCGAGGGCTGGAAGCCGGATTCGGCGGAGTCGTAATCGATTCCGGCCTCCTGCAGTGCGGTGCGCACGGCGACCAGATCACTGGGATCGCTGATGATCTCGAACGACTCGCCCAGGTCGTTGACCTCCTCGGCGCCCGCGTCCAGAACCGCCATCAGCACGTCGTCCTCGCTGAGCCCGTTCTTCTCCAGTGTCACCAGGCCCTTGCGGTGGAACAGATAGGCCACCGAACCGGGATCGGCCATATTGCCGCCGTTGCGGGTCATGGCCACCCGCACCTCACCGGCGGCGCGGTTCCGGTTGTCGGTCAGGCATTCGATCAGCACCGCGACGCCGTTCGGGCCGTAACCCTCGTAGGTGATGTTCTGCCAGTCGGCGCCGCCGGCTTCCTCACCGCCGCCGCGCTTGCGGGCGCGCTCGATGTTGTCGTTGGGCACCGACGACTTCTTCGCCTTCTGGATGGCGTCGTAGAGAGTCGGGTTTCCGCCAGGATCACCACCGCCGGTGCGCGCCGCGACCTCGATGTTCTTGATGAGTTTGGCGAACATCTTGCCGCGTTTGGCATCGATCACGGCCTTCTTGTGCTTGGTGGTGGCCCATTTGGAGTGGCCGCTCATTCCCTACTTCCTTCAAGGTCGTCGTGCACTTCGGCTCGTCGGATACGAGCCCGGGCAATGCCTGTTACCGGCGATGGTCTGCAGTCTAACGCCCGGTGGCCGCTGTCCGGCCCGCGCCCGGCGGCGGCCCGGGTGCCTGGGCGCGAGGGCGCCGGGTGCCCGGCGATTCGCGCACCATATCCACGAACATCCGGTGCACCCGCAGGTCTCCGGTCACTTCGGGATGGAACGCGGTCGCGATCACCGAACCCTGGCGAACCGCCACGATCCGGCCGGCCGCCGCGGCGTATTCGGCCCGATCCGGAATCCGCGCCAGCACCTCGACCTCGGATCCGGCCCGCTCGACCCACGGCGCGCGGATGAAGACGGCGCGGACCGGACCGGTGAGCCCGGCGAAGTCCAGATCGGTCTCGAAGGAGTCGACCTGGCGTCCGAAAGCGTTGCGCCGCACCGTCATATCTATGCCGGACAACGACTGCGCGTCCGGCCGGGTGTCGAGGACCTCCGAGGCGAGCAGGATCATCCCGGCGCACGATCCCAGTGCCGGCATTCCGTCGCGCAGACGCCCTCGCAACGGCTCGAGCAGGCCGAACACCTCGAGTAGTTTGCTGATCGCGGTGGACTCCCCGCCGGGCAGCACCAGCGCGTCCACCGCCTCGAGTTCGGATTCGCGGCGCACGCTCACCGGTTCGGCGTCGCAGGCCGCCAGCGCGCGCAGATGTTCGCGCACATCACCCTGCAGGGCCAGCACCCCAATGGTCGGTTTCACGTCCCGAGCATACGAGTCCGGCGCCCGGCCACCGCGGCTCGCCCGCGCCGGATGTGTTCGCCCTCACTCGCGCAGATCGCGGATCAATCCCTCCTGCACGACCTGGGCGACGAACTGGCCCTTCCGATTGAAGATCCGGCCCGTGGTCAGTGCGCGACCGAAGCTCGCGGACGGCGAATTCTGGTCGTAGAGAAGCCATTCGTCGGCGCGGAACGGCCGCAGGAACCACATGGCGTGGTCGAGGGAGGCGTCCTGGGTGCGCTCGTCGCGGTGGTTGACCTTCGAGGACCCCAGCAGGGTCATATCGCTCATATACGCGAGGGTGCAGACGTGGAACAGCGGATCGTCCGGCAGCGGATGCCGATACCGGAACCACACCTGCTGCTGCGAGGCCAGGCCCTCCCGATGCCCGACCTGCTCGCCGGGAACCAGCCGGATATCCCAGTGCTCCCATTCGCGCATCACCCACAGCCGCTCCGGGCTCATGGTCTGGCTGCCATCGGGAACCTGTTCCGGCGCCGGAACATTCGGCATCTCGTCGGCGTGCTGGGGGCCCTCGTCGCCGACATGGAACGACGCGGACATGGTGAAGATGGCCTCACCGTCCTGGACCCCGGTGACCCGGCGGGTGCAGAACGACCGGCCGTCGCGGATGCGTTCGACCAGGTAGACCGTTCGTTCGGCCGGATTCCCGGGCCGCAGGAAGTATCCGTGCAGCGAATGCACCTCGAATCGCGGTTCGACCGTGCGCACGGCCGACACCAGCGCCTGGCCGGCGACCTGACCCCCGAAGGTGCGCGCCAGCTGGGATTTGGTGACAGCACCACGGAAGATATCGCGTTCCAGCCGCTCGATCTCGAGCGCTTCCTCGATCGTCGCCATGTACCGTCCTTTCCCGCGGTCGACCCGAACAGGTTATGCGACCGCCGCGCCGGCCCGGTGCGCGAGGCCGCTGGTCGCCGTGTCGGCCCGCGCTACTGCACGCTCACCAATTCGCGGGCCTCGCTGTCGGACTCGGCGGCCGGGGCCGACCCCCACATCCGCCTGCCGTTGGGTTCCTGCAGGAAATACAGCGCGGCGGCACCCACCAGCCCGGCCAGGATCAGGTAGTAGCCCGGCCAGTTCAGATCGCCGGTCGCCCCGACCAGTGCACCGACCACCACCGAGGTGGTACCGCCGAGCGCCGACACCGCGACATTGAACGAGACCGAAAGACCGGCGGCCCGCACCGGGGTCGGGAACAGCGAGGGCAGCGTGGACGGTAGCGTCGCGCTGAAGCAGATCAGGGTCAGGCCCATGATCAGCAGGCCGACGAATACCGACCCGGCGTTACCGGTGCGGACCAGCAGCACCATCGGCACACCCAGCACGATCAGCGAGCAGATGCCGATCCAGACGATCGGCTTGCGGCCCACCCGATCGGAGATCCGGCCGATCACCGGGATCGCCAGCAGGGAGATCGCCATCACCGCGATCTGCAACCACTGCGAGGTCTGCGAGGACACGCCCCCGCCGGATTTGGCCGGCACCGTATCTGTCACGAAGGTCGGCATATACGAGGTCAGCATGTAGTTGGTGACATTCCAGACCACGACCAGACCCATGCAGACCAGCACATACGGCCACAGCGCCAGCAGCTGCCGCGCCTCGCGACCGGTCTTGTTCGCCTTCTCGCGCTCCTCGGATTCCTTTTCCAGCGCGGAGTAGGCCGGGGTGTCGGCCAGCCGCATCCGCAGATAGACCCCGACCACCCCGAGCGGCAGTGCGACGAAGAACGGCAATCGCCAGCCCCAGGACAGCAATTGTTCCTCGCTCAGGGTGGCATCGGCGACGGTGACGATCAACGCGCCCAGCAGATATCCGGTGAAGGTGCCGAATTCCAGCCAGCTGCCGAGGAATCCGCGTCGGCGATCGGGCGCGTATTCGGCGATGAAGGTCATGGCATTGCCGTATTCGCCACCGGTGGAGAAGCCCTGCAGCAGCCGCGCGCACAGCAGCAACATCGGCGCCCAGACGCCGATCGAACTCTGATCCGGGATGCAGCCGATGGCGAACGTTCCGGCCGCCATCAGGACCATCGTGGTGGCCAGCACCTTGTTGCGCCCCACTCGGTCGGCCAGCGGCCCGAAGAACATCCCGCCGAACGGACGCACCAGGAACGCGACCGCGAACAGCCCGAAGGTGGCGATCGTGCCGATGGTGTCGCTCAGGCCCGAGAAGAACACCTTCTTGATGGTCGGCTCGAAGTAGGCGTAGACACCGAAGTCATACCATTCGGTAATATTTCCGACGCTCGCCGCGCCGATCGCGCGCCGGATGATCGGCGGATCGGTGACGACGATGTCGTCCAGCGACCAGCGCCTCGGACGTTCACGCGGGGCCAGTACAGCCACGAACGGGACCTCCTGCGGTTGACGATCTGCTCGCGCCAGGCTAGGCGATCACCGGACGGCGGCGCGGCAGGTACCTCGCTTTCTCCAGGTCACCGGGCCCGACCCGGCGCGTTGCCAGGGCAGGCATGATGGCCCGGTGCCCGTATACCAACCGATCACCATCACCGGACTCGTCGACACGGTGGTCGATGCCGCCCTGGCACATCCGAACGCGGCGGTGGTCGCCGTCGACGGCGCCGATGCGGCCGAACCGCAGCTGCCCGCCGATGCCATCGCCGAGAAAATCCGGCTGCGCGGCCGCCCCGCCGCGACCGTCCGGCTGCACGATTTCGTCCGGCCGGCATCGGTGCGCCTGGAGTTCGGACGCGATGAGATGTGCTATCGCACAGGCTGGTTCGACTATGCGGCCCTCGATCGCGAAGTGCTGGACGGACTGCGCAGGCGGGGCAGCTGGCTGCCGGCGCTCTGGGACGAGGCCGAAGACCGATCGGCCCGGGCGGCGCTGCGCCCGGCCGAGGCGGGGACGGTGATCGTGGTGGCCGGGCCGATGCTCATCGGCCGGGGCCTGGACTTCGATGTGACTGTGCGCCTGCACATGTCGGAGGCCGCACTACGCCGCCGCACCGATCCGGACCAGCTGTGGACGATCCCCGCCCTGCGGCATTTCGCCGGCGAGCCCGCGGATTTCGAGGTCCGATGGGACCACCCGGACCGTCCCGCACTGCGCACCGGCCACTGAAC
>JAFMQT010000377.1 GCA_017354515.1 Nocardia sp.
AGCATATGTTGCAGGGTGCCGGGAGCGCTGTCGTGCGCGGCGTCCGCCGCCACGAACACGTAGCGGTCGCGAAGGGGTTCTGCGACGAGCGCGCCCGCGCCGCACCAGTTGGTGGTGTCCGGGCCGATCGTCATATCCGATCGTGTGCGCTGCAGGTGGACATTGTGTGCGAATGCCAGCGTGGGACCGCGATGCCGTTCCCGGGCACGAATGGCCAGCAGATTGTCGGCCATCATCTCGGCGCGCAGGCTGAGCAGATTGGACATGCGGTCGCCGACCGGATCCGCCATGCCCGCGTGGTACCGCGACAGGCCCAACGCGGTGCGCGCATGGGCGACCGCCAGGTCGTAGGCACTCGCATCGGCAGGTCGCAGCATCGGTGCGGCGCGGCGGAGCACGCTCGCCAGATCGTCGGCGAGGACGCGCAGGGCACGAGCGCGATGAGAGTTCCCGATCGACGCGGCGGGGTCGTACATGGCCGCTTCATTGGTCCACTCCGCATCATCGCCTGCCGAGGCGAGGATTTCGCGGGCGGATGGGGGCCGCAGCGCCGGGGGTAGATAGTCGAGAACCCACGTCAGCGCATGCCGGGGGCTGGGTCCGCCGGCGTATTCGACGGGTGCGTCGAAGCCGTAGAAACGAGTCCGTTCCCGCGGTTCTCGACCGGCGTTGTGCGCGCGGAGCCATTGGAGCAGTTCACGATTGCCGGGGACAGCGCCGAACCGGTGGCTGAAGCCGGTCTCGAGCACGCTGTCGATATCGGTCGCGGCGCCGCTCACGTAGTCCTCGACCATCGCCGCGGCGAAGAAGTCGGTTTCCAGCGCGATCGAGCGGTAGCCACGTTCGACGAGATGACCCAGAAGTTCGTTGCGCAACAACGGAAATGCCTCGAATCCGTGTGTGGGCTCACCGAGGCCGAACAGTTCCGGCGGCTCGGTTCGCGCGGCGAGCAGTCGGTCGACGGCGCGGGCCAGGCTCACCGGATCGTCGATGCGGTCACCGAGATCGCGCAGTGTGCCGACAGTGGACATGAATACCCCTTTCCGAATCCCACCCTCAACCATATCGTTGAAAGATCGAGTGAAACTTTTCGAGAAATATCGCTGGAATAGCCACTCAAAGTCTCAATCGGAGGTGGAAGCTGAGGCCCGTCGATCTGGCCCGCGAACACGGGTTGTCGCCCCAGGCGATCCGAAACTACGGTGCGTCGGGGATTCTGCCGCCGGCCCAGCGCAGCGCGAGCGGATATCGCACCTACACCCCGATCCACGCGCAGGCCCTGCGCACCTTTCTGGCATTGCGAGCCGGCCACGGACACCGGTTCGCCGCCGAGATCATGTGCGCGATCAATCGCGGCGATATCGAATCCGCCTACCGGATCATCGATTCCACCCATCTCGCGTTGCGCACCGAACGCCGGACCCGCACCGAGGTCGCGGCCGCACTGAACACCCTGTCCGCGACCCCATCGGCCCCGGTCAAGGGTCGGCCGCTGACCGTGGGGGAACTCGCACAGCGGATCGGTGTGCACGCGGCCACCCTGCGCGCGTGGGAGGTCCAGGGCATCCTGCGGCCCGAGCGGGACCGCGCGACCGGGTATCGCCAGTACGGACCGGACGCTGTGCGCGACGCCGAGATCGCCCGCCAACTACGCCGCGGCGGATACCGGCTCAACCAGGTCGCGCGTTTCCTCGAATCGCTGCACACCGCGGGCGGCGCCGCCGCGCTGCGCACCTTCCTGGACGCTTGGCAGGACCGCCTGAACACTCGTAGTCGGAATCTGCTCGCCGGCGCCGCGCAACTCGACACCTATCTCCGCGCACTCGATGCCGGGTGAATCGGCCAACTAGAACACGTTGCCCCGGCTCGGCGGGCTATCCGGTCGAGCCCGAGCTGCCCGATCGAACCGCATTTTTCCGCCCGGCTCTCGCGTCGGAGGCGGGGAGTCACTAGTCTAAATATGAAACGTGTTCTAGTCTTGGATCAGTTCCAGCGCCGGACGATAAGAGGAGTCACCCCGCCATGCATACCGAGATCTGCGAACGACTGGGCATCGACGTCCCCATCTTCGCTTTCACGCACTGCCGCGACGTGGCCGCCGCGGTCAGCAACGCCGGTGGTCTCGGCGTCCTGGGCGCGGTCGGATTCACCGCCGAACAGCTCGAGGTCGAGCTGAGCTGGCTCGATGAGCACGTCAACGGTGTGTACGGCGTCGACCTGGTCATCCCGTCCAAATACGAGGGCAAGGGCATCGAGGGGCTGACCCCCGAGGAATTGGAAGCCCAACTGGCCAAACTGGTTCCGCAGGGACACCGCGATTTCGCCGAGAAGATCCTGGCCGATCACGGCGTCCCGAAGCTGCCCGAGGACGAGCATCACAACCAGCTGCTGGGCTGGACCGCCACCACCGCGGGACCGCAGGTCGAGGTCATCCTGAAGCATCCGAAGGCGAAGCTGGTGGCCAACGCGCTGGGCACCCCGCCCGAGGATGTCGTCCAGAAGGTCCAGGATTCGGGCCGTCTGATCGGCGCGCTGTGCGGATCGGTCAAGCACGCGATGAACCACAAGCGGGCCGGGCTGGACTTCGTGGTCTGCCAGGGCACCGAAGGTGGCGGGCACTGCGGTGAGATATCCTCACTCGTGCTGTGGCCGCAGGTCATCGACGCGGTCGGCGACCTGCCGGTGCTGGCCGCGGGCGGCATCGGCAACGGCCGCCAGGTCGCCTCCGCCATGGCGATGGGAGCCGCCGGCGCCTGGACCGGGTCGATCTGGCTGACCGTGGAGGAGGCCAATGTGCCGCCCGCGCAGATGCAGACCTATATCGACGCCACCAGCCACGACACCATCCGCTCCCGGGCCTGGACCGGTAAGCCCGCGCGCATGCTGCGCAACGACTGGACCGATGCCTGGGAGCAGGCCGACACCCCGGACCCGCTGGGTATGCCGTTGCAGATGATGGTCGCCCTGGACGGCGTCAAACGCGGCCACAGGTACCCCGAGGCCGCCAAGGACGTCAACTTCAACCCGGTCGGTCAGGTCGTGGGCCAGATGAACAAGATCGAGCGCACCGCCGATGTCATGCAGCGGCTGATGGAAGAGTACCTCGAGGCCTGCGAACGGCTGAACAAGCTCAACAGCTGAGCCGGACAGCATATTTCACGCTCCGGCGGGACCCGCGCGCGGGTCCCGCCGGCGTCGTATTCACCGGATTCGAGAATATTTCCGCCACGGATCGGTGTGGCGCACTTGCGGTTTGCCGGCCGCTGTTGACAGTCTGTAGCGGCGATGAGAAGTACATATAGTGACCGGCCCGTATGCGGCCGACAGATGGCCGAGTCGACCGCAGTCCGGAGATTTGCTCCGATCACCCACGGCGACATCGGAACTCGGTATCGAGCCCGGCGTGCAGTGGTCCGATCGATCGGGGCGCGGGCGTGAACCTATCCTCCCTCACCGGTTCCCGTGCGGTGCGGCGGATCGCGGCGTTCGCCGCACCGATCCTGCTCGCCATCGTCCTGGCCGTGGTCTACAGCTACATCGGCGGCTCCAACAAGTCCGCCACCGGCGGCAGGACCGATACCGCCGCTGCGGCAACCATTTCCGCCAAAGAGGTGAACGCACTGTTCGCCCAGCTGAAGGTTGCCGCCGAGGGGCCGATGACCGGTTACAGTCGCGATGAGTTCCCTACCTGGGACCACAACACTCCCGAACACGGCTTCGGTGACAAATTCGCCCAGTACTCCAAATGCACCACCCGCGAGGTGATGATGCTGCGCGATGCCACCGGCCCGGTCACCCTGGACGCGTCCAGCTGCAAGATCACCGTCGGTAAGGGTGGTGGCTGGCAGGACCATTACGGGGTGCTCGACTCCAAGACCGGAAAACTCGAGCCGTACAAGTTCATCACCGAGGCCAAGGGCGTGGACGCCGAGCACATCATGCCGCTGGCGGAGGCCTGGCGTTCCGGCGCCAAGGACATCGGCGTCGACGCGCGCCGCAATATCGCCAACGACGCGATCAATCTGGTTGCCTCCGACCCGTCCGCCAACCGGTCCAAGGGTGATCAGGATCTGGCGCACTACATTCCGCCGGGCAACTTCCACTGCGAATATGTCCAGCGCTATATCCGGATGAAGGCGAAATACAATCTGACCATCGATCCGGGCGAACAGAAAGCGATCCGCGCCGCAGTCGACGACTGCCAGCACAAGGGAGAATTCACATAGCCACGATCGTCGAAATCACCGGTAAGGCCGCCGTCATGACCGACGAGGAAGGGACGGTGTCCGGCGAGCTCGATATCACGGTCGACGACGAAGGGATGGGGCTGGTTCGGTATCGCGGTACCGAAACCTGGTATCACATCGGCAATCTCGATGCCGAACCAGCCCGCACCTGGACCGATGTCGACGAACTGGCCGCCGCGATCGAAGCCGTGCGCGGCCGTCGCGATGCCGCGGGCAACACCGTCGTCTTCGAGGCCTGAGCCTCAGCGCACCTGCTCGGCGCGGGTCTTGACCTCGGCGGTCATATCGCCGAAGCCCTTGTGCAGCGCCTTGCCCAGGGCAGTGCGGACGACGGGGGACAGCCACCCGTCCAGTTCGAAATATGACCGGTAGGTGCATCGTCCATCATCGACCGGCGTGACGGTGTGCGAGCGATGGCTGTGGAGCGCACCGAGCGGCACCGGCTTCATCCCGTAACTGAATTCGCTTCCAGGCGTGAACGACTTGATGAATTCACGCTGCTTGCGCGGTGTCGAGCCGCCCAAATTCACCTTCATCTCGATCGGAGCACCCGGTTCCAGGGTGCTGCGGCAGTCGGGGACGTACGAGTTCCACTCACCGTAACTACCGAGATCGGTCAACACCTTCCACACCACCCCCGCGGGTGCATCGATCTGCACGGTCTCATCGATCACAAATGCCATGCGGCAACCAT
>JAFMQT010000378.1 GCA_017354515.1 Nocardia sp.
GCGGCCAGGCTGGACTCCACCGGCATCGGATCCTCGAACAACCATTTCCGCAATTCCCGTTCCTGACCGCGGGCCAGGCGCACGACCTCCTGCGGATCATCGGCTTGACGCTGGATCAGCGCGAGCGTCTGCAGCACCGAATCGTGCAGGTGCGACGCGATCTCCTCGCGTTCGGAATTGCGAATGCGGGCCGCGCGTTCGGCATTGAGCGCGCGCATCATGCGCAACCACAGCGGCACCGTGAGCAACCCCACCCCGACCAGCGTCACCGCGACCGCGATCAGCGCCGATCCCAGCGCACCCAGATCGATGCGGGCCAGCACCACCACCCCGAGCCCGACCACGATCAGCGTCGCCCCGGCCAGCACCCGGGTCCAGGTCAGCACCGTCGGCTTCGCCGGCAAGCCGAGCACCGAACGCGGCCCGTCGGAATCGAATTCGCGCCACACCAGCGCCGCACCGACCGCGACCACGATGATCGGCGCGACCACCCGGGCGGCGGTTCCGTCGAACAACCATGCCATCGCCACCGACAGCGCCAGCCCCAGCAGCACCAGCCCCACCGCCTGCCGCCGCTCCGAAGCTGACGGTGGCGGTCCCTCGGCACCGCGCGCGGTCGATATCCACAGCAGTCCGTAGGCGGCGATCCCGGCCCCCATCAGCGCCGCCAGGAATACGAACGCGATACGCACCTTGAAGACGTCGACCCCGAGATGATCGGCCAGCCCGCCGGCCACACCGCCGATCACCCGGCCGCCGGATCGGCGCCGCAGCCGCGGCCGCACCGGATCGGCGTCCCGCGCGCCGGCCTGCGGACCAGCGTCGAAGGCGGGCATGGAGAGGTACATGCCTTCGATGGTGGCACGCTCGCCCGCACTCGGCCATCAGGAAATACCCGGATTCGGTGAATCGCGGCGGCGGGAGATCCGGATCGGTTTCAGGGTGAACCCCGATGCCGCGCACCCGCTGATCAGGCCACTATTGAGCTATGACAGCGAGCGGCCCGGCCGGCACCAGCCGGATGAGATTGCGCGAACAGCTCCATCACCTGTGGCGGACCCGGCCCGTGCGGCGTCCCGATCGCGGACCGATCGCCGGGGTGGCGGCGGGATTCGGACGACGCTACGACGTGGATCCGGTGCTGGTGCGGGTCGCGTTCGTCATCTCGGCCCTCTTCGGCGGTTCGGGTGTGGTGCTGTATCTGGCGGCCTGGTTGCTGTTGCCCGCTGCGGGCGAATCGGCGTCACCGGCGGCGGCACTGATCGGCCGCGGCCGCGGTTCCCATTCCCCGGGCCGGACCGTCGTGCTGATCGTGCTGCTGGTGATCGCGATGAGCACCACGGGCCCGATCGGCGTCGGGCTGGGCGGTTCCGGGGCAATCGGTTTCGCGGTGATGATCGCCGGCTGGTGGCTGCTGTACCTGCGTCAGCCCGAGCCGCCGGATGAGAGCACCTACCCGTCGGCCGGGGATACCACTACCGGGAAGTTCACCGCCACCGGCTATCCCGGAACGGCGTTTCCGGGTGGCACCGCATGGGCCGGTGCGTACAACCAGTTCACGACACTTCCGGACCACTATTCCCCGGACTCGGACACTGCCCCGGCACAACCCGTTCCACCGCAGCCCTCCGACGCCGCCGAGAACACCCCGGCCGACGGGGACGGCACGCCCAGGGACGACACCGCCGATTCCACGGAGGATTCGGCCGCTACCGCGAGTGACTCTGCGGCTCCCCCGAGCGACGCGCTCTCCGACCCGAGCGCGGCGCCCTCCGAGGAGTCCGATTCCGACCAGCATGCGGCCCCTGGACGCGTATCCACACCTTTCGTGGCACCCGCCCTCGCGAATTCGCTTCCCGGAGGCTGGGATCCGCTCGGGGTATCGCCCATGGCCTGGGATCTGCCCGTCCCGGCAACACCGACACCGATGATCGCCCCGGCATCGGAACGCCCGCGCTCGCGCCTCACTCCGGTGGTGATCGGCCTCGCCGTGCTGGCGGCCGCGGCGGCCGGTGGGCTCGCGGCGTTCGGGCAGGACTGGATGACTCCCGGACGGATCGCCGCCGTGGCCCTGGCGGTCGTCGGGTTCGGTCTGCTGCTCGGTGGGTTCCTGCGCCGCGGCCACGGGCTGATGGTGGTGCTGGCACCGCTCGCGGGCTTCGTGATCCTCGCCTCGATGGTCGGCCCGGTCCAGTTCGATCGGGGCGCGATGGGCCAGCACGTCTGGACCCCGGTCGCGGCCACGGATCTGGCCCCCGACTACCAGATCACCATGGGCAACGGCACTCTCGACCTGCGAGGGCTGCGGCTGACCTCGGACAAGACCGTGAAGGTGAACGTCCGAATGGGGCATTTCCGGGTCCTGGCGCCGCCGGCGCTGCGGCTGCACACCACCTGCACCGCCGCCATGGGTGACGTGCGATGCCCACCGACCGACAGCGGACCGGCCGGCGGCCCGGTCCTGACCCTCGATATCGACGTCCACGCCGGAAACGCGGAGGTGCATCGTGGCTGAGAACCAACCCCCCGGCGATGCCCGCACCCCCCGGCGCCGGCCCTCGATTCCCCTGCTGCTGGGCGGAATTCTCGCTCTGCTGGTCAGTGCGTGGGCCCTCATCGGGCCGACCGCATGGCCGGCGCACAGTATCGTCCCGGCCGGCTGGATCGTCGTCGCGGTGGCGGTGGTGGTGGGAATCGCCCTGGTCGTCACACCGCGCCGGAATACCTGAGCCCCGCTACGAAGCCCGGCGGTCAGCGCGCGAACGCGCTCACTCCCATTCGATGGTGCCCGGCGGCTTACTGGTCACATCCAGCACGACCCGGTTGATATCGGCCACCTCGTTGGTGATGCGGGTGGAGATCCGCTCCAGCACCTCGTACGGCAGACGGGTCCAGTCCGCGGTCATGGCGTCCTCGCTGGATACCGGCCGCAGCACGATCGGATGGCCGTAGGTGCGGCCGTCGCCCTGCACGCCGACACTGCGTACATCGGCCAGCAGCACCACGGGGCACTGCCAGATGTGGGCGTCCAGTCCGGCCGCGGTGAGCTCCTCGCGTGCGATCGCGTCGGCATGACGCAGGGTTTCCAGCCGGTCCGGGGTGACCTCGCCGATGATCCGGATCGCCAACCCCGGGCCCGGGAACGGCTGGCGGGCGACGATGTCCTCCGGCAGGCCCAGTTCCCGGCCCACCGCACGCACCTCGTCCTTGAACAGCAGCCGCAGCGGTTCGACCAGATCGAATTCCAGATCGTCGGGCAGACCGCCGACATTGTGGTGGCTCTTGATATTCGCCGTACCGGAACCACCGCCGGACTCCACCACGTCCGGATACAGCGTGCCCTGCACCAGATATTCGACCGCGCCCGAGGCGGCGCCGGTGGTCTTCACGACCTCGGCGACCGCGTCCTCGAACGAGCGGATGAATTCCCGTCCGATGATCTTACGTTTGTCCTCCGGGTCGGTGACTCCCTTCAGTTCCCGCCCGAACTTCTCGACCGCATCGACGGTCACCAGATTGGCGCCGGTCGCGGCGACGAAATCGCGCTGGACCTGTTCGCGCTCGCCCGAACGCAAGAGTCCGTGGTCGACGAATACGCAGGTCAGCCGATCACCAATGGCCCGCTGCACCAGCGCCGCGGCGACCGCGGAATCCACCCCGCCGGACAGACCGCAGATCGCGTGCCCCGCACCGATCTGGGTACGCACCTGCTCGACCAGCGACTCGGCGATACCGGCCGGAGTCCAGGTGGCCGGGATACCGGCCAGATCGTGCAGGAATCGGCTCAGCACCTGCTGACCGTGCGGGGAATGCAGCACCTCGGGGTGGTACTGCACCCCGGCCAGCCGCCGCTCACGATTCTCGAAGGCCGCGATCGGGGCCCCGGCCGTCGTACCGGTCACCTCGAATCCCCGCGGCGCGTCGGTGACCGCGTCGCCGTGGCTCATCCACACCGGCTGCACGGTGGGCAGACCACCGTGCAGCACACCACCGTCGATATTCAGGTCGGTGCGGCCGTATTCGCGGGTTCCGGTGCGGGCGACCGTACCGCCGAGCGCCCTCGCCATCGCCTGGAAGCCGTAGCAGATACCGAATACCGGGACGTTCAGATCGAACAGGCGGGGGTCCAGCTGCGGCGCGTCCTCGGCGTACACACTGGACGGTCCGCCGGACAGGATCACCGCGAGCGGATCGCGTTCGGCGATCTCGGCCACCGTCGCGGTATGCGGCACCACCTCGGAGTAGACACTGGATTCGCGCACGCGCCGCGCGATCAACTGCGCGTACTGCGCCCCGAAGTCGACGACGAGGACTGGTCGCTGGGTGTGGGTCACCCGCACAGTTTATTGAAGCCGTTCAGGGCTACCGAGAGCGGGCGAGGCGGGCGGCGAACCGATCGTCGAAACGAGCTATCCGGCAACGTGATCCGCCGGTCGGAAACGACGGGCGCTATTGTCGTGCCGTGCCATTCGCCCGTGCGATCGATGCCGAGATCCATTTCGAGGACACCGGCGGCCGTGGCCCGGTGCTGCTGCTCGCGCACGAATTCCTCATGGACCGAACCATGTTCGAGGCGCAGGCGCGGGAGTTGTCACCGGACTACCGCGTCATCACCTGGGATGCGCGTGGACACGGCCGCACCCGGGACGAGGGCCTGCCCTTCACGTACTGGACAACCGCCCGAGACGGGCTGACCGTCCTGGACCAGCTGGGTATCGAGCAGGCCGTGATCGGCGGTATCTCGCAGGGGGGCTTCAGCGCCCTGCGCACCGCCCTGCTGGCCCCCGAACGGGTCTGCGGCCTGATCCTGATCTCCACCGAGGCACACGCGCCCACCCAGCAGGAATTGACCACCTCGCGCCGATTCCTGGATCACTGGCACGAGCCCCGGATCCGCCCGCAGCTGGCCGAACATCT
>JAFMQT010000709.1 GCA_017354515.1 Nocardia sp.
CCGTTCGCGCAGCAATTCGCGCAGCGTGCCGCCTTCGACCAATTCCATGATCAGGAACGGGGAGCCGCCGTCGACACCCTGGTCGTACACCGAGACCAGCGACGGATCCTTCAATTTGGCCACCGAACGCGCCTCGAGTTCGAAGCGGGTCAGGAACTGCGGGTCGCCGGAGAATTTGGGGTCCATCACCTTGATCGCCACGGGGCGGTCCAATCGGGTGTCGACACCGCGGAAGACCATCGACATCCCACCGCGCGCGATCGGCGCGTCGATGCGATAGCGCCCGTCGAGCATCTGGCCGATCAACTGCTTTCCTCCGAATCCGGCTGTCGCGTTTGCCGCCCCATGGCGGTAAGTCCGATCGTATAGCCGCGCACCATCGAGGTCGCTTATGACGTGCTTGGCGCCCGGCCGTGCTCGGCGGCGCAGCTGGACGGACTACCGTTGTGCGGGTGAGTGCATTCCCCTGCAGCGACGATGTCGTGCCCGAATCGGTGACCCTGATCCCGCTTCCGGACGTGGCCGAACAACTCGGCATGGTGGTGACCCGGGTGCATCAGATGTTGCGCGATCATCAGATCATCGCGATCCGGCGCGGCGGCGTCGCCGGAATTCCAGCGGATTTCTTCGACGAGACCGGGGCCGTCGTCAAACCGCTCACCGGCCTGATCACGGTGATGCGCGATTCCAAGTACACCAATGAGGAGATCCTGCGCTGGATGTACACCGAGGACGACTCACTACCGGGCCGGCCGGTCGACGCCATCCACGGCCCGTTGGCGCGTGAGGTGGTGCGCCGCGCCGCGGCCGAACCGTTCTGACCGGCCTCAGCGGCGCGGGCCGGCGATGAATGCCGTCGCGAATTGCGCGGTGGCCACGCGCAGTTTGCGATGGGCGGGAACCGCCGCGCGGCGATCGAAGACGGCGTAGTCGTGGCGTTCGATCTCATCCAGGATCGCCGCGTACAACACCGTGGCCGTCCGGATGGCCGGGCGAACCCGGGGCCGCAGCAGGGTGATACCGGGTTCGGCCCGCCGGTAGATCGAGCGGTTGATCGCGATCAGATGGGCGAGGGCGCGGCGCACCCGCACATCGGTGCGGCCGGTGCGGTGACAGTGCCACAGCAATTCGGCGTCCACGCCGAACGGGGCCAGTTCGGCCGCGGGCAGATAGATCCGGCCGCGTTCGAGATCCTCGGCGATATCGCGCAGGAAGTTGGTCAGCTGGAAGGCCTCGCCCAGGGCGGCGGCCGCCGGTTCGGCCTCGGCCACCGGGCATACGGTGCCCAGGACGGGCAGCAGCTGCAGGCCGATGGCGGCGGCCGAACCGCGCATATAGCCGCGTAACTGGTCCATATCGGCGTAGCGGTCGCGGAAGCGCGGACTGTTCGGGACGTCCATTCGCATGGCGTCCAGGAAGGTCAGGAAGTGTTCGGTGGCGATCTCGTACCTGGTCACGGTGTCGACCAGGGCGGCCAGTACCGGCGCGGGGATCGCGCTGTCGGCGGGCCCGGCCGGTTGCCCCGGTGCGGTGAGCGCCGTCCGCAGCCGCTGCTCGATCAAATCCAGGCTCTCGCAGGTGTCCGCTGCCGCGGTGTCGGCGGTCGCGGTGT
>JAFMQT010000379.1 GCA_017354515.1 Nocardia sp.
ACATCCGCGGCGGCGTCCGGGGCCGCGCCGTCCGGCGCGCAGGTGCCCGCCAAATCCGCCACCCCCCGTGCCGCCAAATCCGCGGCCGCGCGCAAGCCCAAGGGGCCGGAGGTGAGCATTACCGTTTCCGGCTCCGGCGAGGGTGAGTGGACCGTCGACGTGGTGCAGGGTAAGAAACGCGCCGTCAAGGGGCTCACGGTGCCGGGGCCCGTGGTTGCCCAGGCGGCCAAACTCCTGCACCCGGAGGTGGCCGAGGTGGTCGATTCGGTGCTGGACGCGGTCCGGGACGCTCAGCGCGCCAAGGTGGAACAGTTACAGGCCGAACTCGAACAGGCCCGCCGGGTACTGGATGAGCTGTCCGAATAGTGGATCGCCGGTAACCGGGGGCCGGTGGTGCGCGAATTCCCGGGGGTGGTCACATCGACTGCGTTCGCCATGTCGGCATGGAACGCGCGGCCCAGACCATATGCCTTGGCGTGGTACATGGCCGAATCCGCCTCGCACAGTAGGTCGTACACCGTCGCACGCGTGACCGGCACGCCGCGGTAGGTGATCCCGATGCTGACGGTGATCTCGATCCGCGCTACCGACAATTCGAACGGTGTGTCGAACGCCGCCAGCAGCTGCTGGGCGAGTATCGCGCCCTCGGTGCGCCCGGCACCGGTCACGACGACGAATTCGTCACCGCCGTAGCGGGCGACCAGATCATCGCGGCGGATCACCCGGCGGATGCGCGCGGCCGCATCGGCGATGAGTTCGTCGCCGACCGCGTGGCCGTGGTGATCGTTGACGGCCTTGAAACCGTCCAGATCCAGGAATAACAGGCATACCGGGCCGGACCACGCCGGATGGTCGCGGGCCGGGGAGCGTAGCAGCGCAGAGCGGCTGATCAGGCCGGTGAGCATATCGTGGTCGGCCTGATAGCGCGCCCGGCGTTCGCCGCGGACACTACGCACGATGGCGAGTTCGCCGCGCAGCACTACCGCCGCCACCAGTGCGGTGAGCAGGCAGGTCACCACCACTCGGTCGAGGATGCTCAGCTGGTTGCCGATCACCGGAATCAGCGCGGTAGCAACCAGGGTGACGGTGACCGCGCCCGCCCGCTGCCGGGACCGATGGCGTCGCCGCTGCCGGCCGGAGCTGCCCAGGAGGGTCATACTCGGGTGCAGTGCCGCGAATGCGGCTGCCGCGTAGGCCGGTAGGAGCAGAAACTCCGGAAGGTGGGGAGCCGGCTGGGCCGGGGCGCCCAGGCGCGGGTGGGCGGCGATCACCGCGATCAGAATCGCCGACAGTGCCAGATGTATCAGCGTCGGTGACGGGCCCGGCCGGGCCGAGGTGATCGTCGAATAGGCGAGCACCGTCAGCAGCACGGTATCGATGACCGCGAAGACCGGCAGCATCCCCGCTGAGATGTCCCAGTGCCGGATGTCGGGCAGGGCGGGGGAGATCAGGAAGGTCCACGCCGCCAGGAGTGCCCCCAGCGCGATGACTCCGACATCGGGAATCGGCTCGTCGCGCCGGGCACCGCGCCACGGCCACAACCACAGCAGGGCCGCGGCACATACCGCGAGATATCCGACCGGCGTTACCAATTCGTCCAGCGAGGCCGCGGCGGAGCCGGTGCGTTCTCGCAGGGTCGCGGCAGCGGTGAACGGGATTGCCGAGGCGGCGAGCAGGTACCAGGGCGCGGGCCTATCCGGGCGATGCCGGTGTACTCCCACCCCGATCATGGTGACCGCGGCGGCCGTGAGACTCACGGTGACGGTCAGCTCCGCAGACAGGGACCGGGTGATCGCCACCGTCGCGGCGGCCAGTGCCGAAAGGGCGGATAGCCCCGCGCACCAAAGGTTTTGAGGTGACATCCAGGTCGCCGTGAAGGCCGGTAGTGCGACGATGTGCGCGGTGTGCTGGTGCGTTCCCGGTGTCATCTGCCCCCCTGGTCCGTGGTGCCGGATTGGAGCCGAGCCGCGCGGCGGGTGAGCGAATCCTCGTCGACCGCGTCCGCCGCGTCCACCGGTTCGCCGTGGTTGTCGCGTGATGCTTCGGCGGATCGGTGTCGAGAGTTGCTGTTCGAGTGCGTATCCCAGCTCGCGGCCTGGTGACCGGCCGACTCGAACTGGACAACTGCTCCGATGATGACACGGTCAAGGCATCTGTGTCGCGCGGTTTCAGGAAATATGTGGGATCCAACTATCGGATCGCCCGAAATATGAGTCGCGAGCATCATGGTCGTGGCCGGCTCCTTCCAGGGAGCCCTAGTTTCACATTTTGAAGGGATATTTTCCGGTTAATTGAATGGTTGAAGGTTTCATTCTGATCGACGCGCGCCGCGCGCCCCGACCGACAACGCCAATGCGCCGGTACGCGTTAGTATCCGGGCACACCGCGACCGGATCACCGCGCTGATCGTTCGACAGGAGATATGTATGCAGCCCGTCGCTCTGTTACCGCGGCACCTCGACTCGGCGGCGGTCGTGGCCTCCGATCAGTTGCGGCTCGATGCCGCCCCGGTCGATTACGCCTTGGTCGCTGTGTATTTCGTCTTCGTCCTCGGCATCGGGCTGATGGCGCGGGCCCGGGTATCGTCGAGTATCGACTTCTTCCTGTCCGGTCGCTCGCTGCCGGCGTGGGTCACCGGTCTGGCGTTCATCTCCGCCAATCTCGGTGCGGTCGAGATCATGGGGATGTCCGCCAACGGCGCCGAATACGGCCTGCCGACCATGCACTACTTCTGGATCGGCGCGGTTCCGGCCATGCTGTTCCTGGGCGTGGTGATGATGCCGTTCTACTACGGCTCGAAGGTGCGCAGCGTGCCGGAATTCATGCGGCGGCGCTTCGGTACCGGAGCCCATCTGGTCAACGCCCTGAGCTTCGCCGTGGCACAGGTACTGATCGCCGGTGTGAACCTGTATCTGCTGGGTTCGATCGTGAATGTGCTGCTGGGCTGGCCGCTGTGGTTGTCGGTGATCGTGGCCGCGCTGATCGTGCTGTCCTACATCACCCTCGGGGGGCTGTCGGCGGCCATCTACAACGAGGTGCTGCAGTTCTTCGTGATCGTGGCCGCGCTGCTGCCGCTCACCCTGGTGGGGCTGCACCGCATCGGCGGGGTCGGCGGCCTGAAGGACAAGGTGTCCGCACTCTCGGACGGCTCCCAGCAGCTGCATTCCTGGCCCGGTAACGAGCTCAGTGGCTTCACCGACAACTTCCTGTCCGTGCTGGGCATCGTGCTCGGACTGGGATTCGTGCTCTCCTTCGGGTACTGGACCACCAATTTCGTGGAGGTGCAGCGCGCACTGGCCACCCATTCGATCTCCGCGGCCCGGCGCACGCCCATCATCGGCGCCTTCCCGAAGATGTTCATCCCGTTCATCGTGGTCGTTCCGGGTATGGTCAGCGCCCTGCTGATCCCGCAGATCAAGGATCTGAAGTCCGGCGGCTCCACCGGTGCCACCTACAATCAGGCGCTGCTGTATCTGATGAAAGAGGTGCTGCCCAACGGACTTCTGGGGGTGGGCCTGGCGGGTCTGCTGGCCGCGTTCATGGCCGGGATGGCGGCCAATATCTCGGCCTTCAACACGGTATTCAGTTATGACCTGTGGGAGCAGTACGTCAAGAAGCACGAGCCCGACGGCTATTACCTGACCGTCGGCCGGTTGGCCACGATCGGTGCCACCGCTGTCGCCGTGGGTACCGCCTTCATCGCCGGCAGCTTCTCGAACATGATGGACTATCTGCAGACGCTGTTCTCGTTCTTCAACGCCCCGCTGTTCGCGACATTCATCCTCGGAATGTTCTGGAAGCGGATGACCGCGACCGCCGGCTGGGTCGGTCTGGTCTTCGGAACCTTGTGCGCGGTAGTCGTTTTCGTCATGGACAAGAGCGGTGTGATCCATCTGTCGGGGCAGGGATCGAGTTTCGTCGCCGCCGGTGTGGCGTTCGTGGTCGATATCGTGCTGAGCGTTGTGGTGAGCCTGGTCACCACGCCCAAACCCGCCGCGGAACTGGTCGGGCTGGTGTACTCCGAAACCCCGAAGAACCGGCTCACCGATGCCGATTCGGCGGATCTGCCCTGGTACCAGCGTCCGGTGCTATTGGCCGGAATCGGTCTGGTGATCGTGATCGCCTTGAACGTTTTCGTCGGCTGAGCACGCAGGCCCGCATATTCCAGAAGGGAAACAGCCCCATGCTTTTCGATATCCGGACCATCGTCGGCGCGCTACTGGGCGTTTACGGGATCGTGTTGATCGTCACCGCCGCCGTGCACGACACCGCCGCCGAGCGGGCCCGCGCGGGCGGCTGGAATATCAACCTGTGGGCCGGAATCGGCATGCTGGTGGTCGGCGCGCTGTTCCTGCTGTGGGCGGTGTTGCGACCGGTTCGCCGGGGCCCGGTGGCCGATGCGGCGCCCGCGGAGAACGCCGGGACACCGGAGGCCGGGCAGTGATCCTCAGCGGCTGTCGTCGATGAGATCGGCGACGTGTTCGGCGATGGCCATACTCGACGTGGCGGCGGGGGAGGGCGCGTTGCGTACGGCGGTGACGGGCCCCAGGCGGTGGATTCGGAAATCGTCGACCAGGGTGCCGTCGGCATCCACCGCCTGCGCACGCACTCCGGATCCACCCGGGTAAACGTCGTCGGCGCCGATCGCCGGGATATAGCGTTGTGCCGCTTTCATATACGCCCGCTTCGACAGCGAGCCGTACATCTCCCGCAGTCCCGTCCGCCAGTGCCGCCCGGCCATGCGCCACGCTCCCGGCCACCGCGCCAGATCCCCCAGATCGCCGGGCGAGAACGCCGAACGCTGATACCCCTCGCGGGCGAAGGCCAGGACGGCGTTGGGGCCGATGTCGACCGACCCGTCGACCCGGCGCGTGAAATGGACGCCGAGAAAGGGATAGCGCGGATCGGGGA
>JAFMQT010000710.1 GCA_017354515.1 Nocardia sp.
CGGCCCGATGCCGCCCGCTCGGCGGACGTCCCGAATCAGGAGGCAGGAATATGCAGCCGTCCACCCCCTCCGCGGGCCCACTCTCGGGAGTGCGTGTCATAGATCTGACTTCGATGGTCATGGGTCCGTACTGCACCCAGATCATGGCCGATATGGGCGCCGAGGTGATCAAGATCGAGCCGCCCGCCGGCGACAACACCCGGTACATCTCCGCAGGCCCCGAACCGGGAATGGGCGGGGTCTTCGTGAACGTCAATCGCGGCAAGCGCAGCGTCGTACTGAATCTGCGTGAGCAGGCCGGTAAACAGGCGCTGCGGGATCTGGTGCGCGGGGCGGACGTGTTCATCCACTCCATGCGCGGACGTGCCGTCGCCGCACTGGGATTCGACTATCCGGCGGTGTCGCGGCTGAACCCCGATATCGTCTACACCAACTGCTACGGCTACGGCCGACGCGGCCCCGACGCCGACCGCACCGCCTACGACGACACCGTCCAGGCCGAATGCGGTCTGCCGTATGTGCAGCGGAGATTGACCGGAACCACCGGGTACGTCGGCACCATCATGGCCGACAAGGTCGCCGGGCTGACCGCGCTCTACGCCACCATGATGGCGCTGTTCCACCGCGAACGCACCGGCGAGGGACAGGAGGTGGAGGTCGCGATGTTCGAGACCATGGCCTCGTTCATGCTGGTCGAGCACGCGGCCGGCGCACTGTTCGATCCGCCCGTGGCCGAGCCGGGATATCCGCGCGCGCTGACCCCGGACCGAAAGCCCTACCGGACCGCCGATGGTTATGTGGCCGCCCTGGTCTACAACGACAAGCAGTGGAACGCCTTCATCGAGGCGGTGCGACCGGCGTGGGCCACCGACGAGTTCGCGACGCTGGCCCAGCGCGCCGCCCGCATCGACGAGGTGTACGGCCATCTGGCCGACACCTTCGCCGAACGCACCACCGCCCAATGGCTGCGGTTGCTGGGTTCGCTGGATATCCCGTGCGCGCCGGTGAATTCGTTGTCGGACCTGTTCGGGAACGAACATCTGAACGCGGTCGGATTCTTCGAGACGGTCGAGACCCCGAACGGCCCGGTGACCTTCCCCGGCCCGCCGGCCTGGTTCTCCCGAACCCCCGGCCGGGTGGCCGGTCCCGCACCGAGATTGGGCGCGGACACCGACGAGGTACTGGGCTCGCCGCTGGCGGGCGCGGAGACCGGAGGGGTGCGGCCGTGACCGTCGTCATCGATCCGGAGAAACTGGATCTGAGCGAAATCCTGCGTCCGGGTGAGAATGTGGTCATCGGACAGGCCTGCGGTGAGCCGACCACACTGGTGCACGCGTTGCTGCGGCAGGCCGATGGGATCGGGGGACTGAGCGCGTTCGTCGCGACCAGTTTCTCGGACACCTTCACGCCGGCATCGGTGGCGGGGCTGCGGATGCGGAGTATGGGCGCGATCGGATCCCTGCGCGCGCTGACCGCCGCCGACGCGCTCGAGATCATCTCCTGCCATGTCGGCAGGATCGGGCCGATGCTCGAATCCGGTGTGCTGCCCTGTGATTGCGCGCTGATCCAGGTCTCACCCGCGGACGCCGACGGTTACCACAGC
>JAFMQT010000093.1 GCA_017354515.1 Nocardia sp.
GCGAAATGGACGAGGGCATGGTCAAACTCGGCCTGCAGGCCGCCGCGGCCCGGGTGCCGTTCCTGCCGACCCGCGCCGGACTCGGTTCCGATGTGCTGAATTTCTGGGAGGGCGAGCTACGCACGGTCCGGTCCCCGTATCCGGATGCCGACGGCCGCACCGAAACCCTGGTCGCGATGCCCGCGCTGAATCTGGACGCCACCTTCGTGCACCTGGACCTCGGCGATGAGCACGGCAACGCCGCCTACACCGGAATCGATCCGTATATGGACGATCTGTTCTGCATGTCCGCGCGGCGTCGATATCTGTCGGTGGATCGCGTGGTATCGACCGACGAATTGGTGAAGTCCGTTCCGGCACAGTCGATCATCCTGAACCGGATGATGGTCGACGGCGTAGTGGAGGCGCCGAACGGCGCCCACCACACCTTCTCCGGAAGTTACGGCCGCGACGAGAAGTTCCAGCGCCACTATGTCGAGTCCGCCAAGGATCCGCAGGTGTGGGCCGCGTTCAAGGCCCGCTATCTGGATGTCAGCGAGGACGAATACCAGTCCGCGATCGCCGAATTCGCGGCCCAGGAGGCGAAATGACCGACCAGACAGCCACCACCGAGACCGCGACCCGGGCCGAGGTGTGCGCGGTGGCCTGCGCCGAGATCTTCCGGGACGCGGGCGAGATCATGGCCAGCCCGATGTCGCCGACGCCGACCGTCGGCGCTCGGCTGGCGCGGCTGACCTTCGCACCGGATCTGCTGCTGACCGACGGTGAGGCGCTGTTCCTCGCCGAGACCCCGGCGCTGGGCGCCAAAGCCGCGACCGAGGGCTGGATCCCGTTTCCCAAGGTATTCGACGTCCTGACCTGGGGTCGGCGGCACGTGATCATGGGCGCCAATCAGCTCGACCGGTTCGGCAATCAGAATCTGTCGGCCTTCGGCGAGTTGCAGCATCCGACCCGGCAGATGTTCGGCGTGCGCGGGGCTCCCGGTAACACCATCAACCATCCGACCAGTTACTTCGTGCCGAAACACACCAAGCGCGTGTTCTGCGAGCAGGTCGATATCGTCTGCGGAATCGGTTACGACAAGGTCGATCCCGACAATCCCGCCTTCCGGTTCCACAACATCTATCGCGTGGTGAGCAATCTGGGGGTGTTCGATTTCGGCGGACCCGATCACACCATGCGGGCACTGTCGATCCATCCGGGCGTCACCGCCGCGGAGATCGCGGCGAACACCTCCTTCGAGATCGCCGGACTCGATACCGCCGAAACCACCCGGATCCCCACCGCGGAAGAGCTGCGGATCATCCGGACAGTACTGGATCCCAAGGGAATTCGCGAAAAGGAAGTAGTATCCGCATGACGTCCCGGATCCGTACCCCACTGACCGATCTGGTCGGGATCGAGCACCCGATCGTGCAGACCGGAATGGGCTGGGTGGCCGGTCCTCGGCTGGCCGCGGCGACCTCGGAGGCCGGTGGGCTGGGCATCCTCGCCTCGGCCACGATGACCTTCGCCGAACTCGAGGTCGCGATCGCGAAAACCAAGGCACACACCGCCAAACCGTTCGGCGTGAACATCCGCGCCGATGCCTCCGACGCCTCCGAGCGGATCGACCTGCTGATTCGCGAGGGTGTCAAGGTCGCCTCATTCGCGCTGGCCCCCAAGAAGGACCTCATCGCCCGGCTCAAGGACGCCGGTGTGGTTGTGGTGCCCTCGATCGGCGCGGCCAAACACGCGGTGAAGGTGGCGTCCTGGGGCGCGGACGCGGTGATCGTGCAGGGCGGTGAGGGCGGCGGGCACACCGGTCCGGTGGCGACCACCCTGCTGCTGCCCTCGGTGCTGGACGCGGTGGATATTCCGGTGGTCGCGGCCGGCGGATTCTTCGACGGCCGGGGGCTGGCCGCCGCCCTGTCTTACGGTGCGGCCGGTGTCGCGATGGGCACCCGGTTCCTGCTGACCCAGGACAGCAGCGTCCCCGACGAGGTCAAAGAGCAGTATCTGACCCGGGGACTACAGGACACCGTGGTCTCACTCAAGGTCGACGGTATGCCGCACCGGGTGCTCAATACCGAACTGGTGGACCGGCTGGAACATTCCGGCAACTGGCGTGGCCTGACCGCCGCGGTATCCAATGCCGCGAAATTCAAATCTATGACCGGTATGAAATGGTCGGCCATCGTCCGCGACGGCCTCGCCATGCGAAAGACCAAGGACCTCACCTGGTCCCAGGTCATCATGGCAGCCAATACCCCGATGCTGCTCAAAGCCGGTCTGGTGGAGGGCAATACCCAGGCCGGGGTGCTGGCGGCCGGTCAGGTCACCGGAATCATCGAGGATCTGCCCACGGTCGCCGAACTGGTGGAACGAATCATCGAGGAGGCGGTGGACCGGATCGATGTGCTGGCGGCGCTGCGACAGTCCGAGACATCATCATATGTGACGCCGCGCAACACTAACTTGTCACCTGAACAGTTCGGGTTGACGGAACCGGACACGGCATAGAGACTACCAACCAGTAATCCGGACATAGGAGTCCGGTGATGGTAGAAGGGGACCGCTGTGAGGAGAGGGCGACTCGTCCTACAGATCGCGACAGCCGTGGCCGCGGTGTCATTACTGTTCGGATCGGCCACGACCGCCGCACCGAAAGCACACGCGGGAACGGATCCGTTCTTCAACTACACCGGATCGGTGCCGTTGTCGAAGATCGCACCCGGGACCGTCCTGGCGACCCGGACGCTGCCCTATCACATGGTCGGCATTCCGACCCCGGTCAACGCGGTGCAGATCCTGTATCGGACCTTCGACGCCCAGCAGCGTCCGACGGTGAACGTCACGTCGGTGCTGCAGCCACCGACCGGTGTGGATCCGAAACGAGCCGTCGCCTACCAGTCGTTCTACGACTCCCTCAATCCGGACGACTCCCCCTCGCGGTCGATCGCCGGCGGCGGGGTCTCACTCGGCGGCGCGGTCAACGACGCCGAGACGAATATGATCGCGCCGATGCTGGCCCAGGGATATTCGGTGATCATCGCCGACACCGAGGGCCGGACCGCCGATTTCGCGGCCGGACCGGAATACGGGATGGCCACCCTCGACTCGATTCGCGCCGCTACCGGCGCCAAGGGCGCGACCGGACTGAATCCGGATACCCGCATCGCGATGTACGGGTACTCCGGCGGCGCGATCGCCACCAACTGGGCCGCGGCGATGGCCCCGAGCTACGCCCCGGATGTCAACCGGCACCTGATCGGCGCGGCCGAGGGCGGTCTGCTGGTCAATCCGGTCCGCAATCTGCGCTATGTGAACGGCAGCTTCGGCTGGGCCGGAGTCGCGGCCATGGCGATCATCGGTATCGGCCGCTCCTACAACGTGGACTTCTCCCCGTATATGAACGGTTTCGGCGCGAAGCTGGTGAATCAGCTGCACAGCGCTTCGATCGCCAATGTGCTGTTCCAGTATCCGGGTTTGACCTGGGATCAGATGGTCAAGCCGCAGTACGCCGATCCGCGCAATGTGCCGCCGTTCGTCCAGGCCGCGCCCAAGATCGACCTGGGCTTGGCGCCGACGCCCACCGTGCCGATGTATATCGCCCAGGGTGCCAACGGAATCCTGGAGGGCACCGACGGCTCCAAACCGACCATCGGCCGCGGTGACGGCGTCATGATCGCCGCGGATGTGCGTTCGCTGGCGCGGCAGTACTGCTCGACCGGCAATTCGCACATCATGCATCAGCAGTACGACCTGTTCAGCCACGTTCCGACGATGATGGCCTGGGCCACTCAGATGCTGGGCTGGGTCAACGACCGCTTCGCGGGCGCCCCCGCGCCGAGCAACTGCGGCGGCATCGCACCGGGTAATCCGCTCAACCCGCCGATGTGAGCGAATAACTCCGGATACGCCACGGGCCCCGCGAATATCGCGGGGCCCGTGGTGTTTTCGGTGCTGTACGGCTCAGAGTCGTGGCACCTCAGAGTCGTGGTACCTCAGAGCCGTTCGATGATGGTGGCATTCGCGGTGCCGCCGCCCTCGCAGATGGTCAACAGGCCGTAGCGACCGCCGACGCGCTCGAGTTCGTGCACCAGGGTGGCGAACAGTTTTGCGCCGGTGGCGCCGAGCGGATGACCGAGTGCGATCGCACCGCCGTGCACATTCACCCGGTCCGGATTCGCACCGATCTCCTGCAACCACGCCAGCACGACGGGCGCGAAGGCCTCGTTGATTTCGACCACATCGATATCGTCGATGGTCAGGCCGGACTTCTCCAGCGCCCACCGGGTGGCCGGAATGGGTCCGGTGAGCATGTAGATCGGATCCGCGCCGCGGGCGCTGACATGCAGGATGCGGGCCTTCGGGGTGAGCCCGTACTCGGCGACCGCCCACTCGGAGGCGAGCAGGGTGGCGCTGGCGCCGTCGGAGATCTGGCTGGCGACCGCCGCCGTGAGCCGGCTGCCCTCGCCGAGCGGTTTGAGACCGGCCATCTTCTCCAGGCTGGTCTCGCGCGGGCCCTCGTCCACCCGGAAGTCTCCGACCGGCACGATCTCCCGCTCGAAGATGCCCTCGGCGATGGCCTTGCGAGCGCGCTCATGGCTGCGCAGCGCCCACTGCTCCATATCCTCGCGGGTGATATCCCATTTCTCGGCGATCAGCTGAGCGCCGTTGAACTGGGAGACCTCGGCGTTACCGTAACGGCTGTCCCAGCCCGTCGAACCCGCGAAGGGGGTTTCGAAACCGTATTCGCGCCCGGCCAGCATGGCCGACGAGATTGGCAGCGCGCTCATATTCTGCACACCACCGGCGACGATCACTTCGGCGGTGCCGCTCATGATGGCCTGGGCGCCGAAATTGATGGCCTGCTGGCTGGATCCGCACTGCCGGTCCACCGTCACACCGGGGACCTTCTGCGGATATCCGGCCGCCAGCCATGCGGTGCGGGCGATATTGCCGGCCTGCGGCCCGATGGCATCGACACAGCCGAAGATCACATCGTCGACATTCGCGGGATCAATCGTGTTGCGGCCCAACAGACCCTGCAGGGCGGCCGCGCCCAGATCGGCCGGATGCACAGCGGCCAGCGATCCACCGCGCTTGCCGACCGCGGTCCGTACGGCGTCGATGACGTAGGCCTCGCGCACCGGCGTGTACCGGGGGCGTTCGGATGTGGACATGTGCGTCTCCTATTCGGATGTGCCGGAACGGTTTTCGGGATTGATGAGGCCGTCGAGCACGATGGTGAGGTATTGCTTGGCCAGGATGTCGGCGGTGATCCGGCCACCGGGCCGATACCAGCGAACCGCCACCCATACGGTGTCGCGCAGGAAGCGGAAGGCGAGTTCGACGTCGAGTTCGGGCCGGAAACTGCCGTCCCGCACACCATCGGTGAGCACCGTGCGCCACAGCTCCCGGAATTCCCGGTTGTACTCGGCGATGTACTCGAAACGCGGTGACTCACCGAGCCTTTTGGCCTCGGCCTGATAGATCGCCACCGCGGAGTGCCAGCGGTCGAAGGATTCGCACGAGGCGATGACCAGAGCCTCCAGACTCGCGCGCGGGGACAGTTTCGCGGCGACGATCTCGCGATACCGGCCGAACAGCTCGTCGAGGAATCCGCGCAGGATCTCATCGACCATCGATTCTTTGGAATCGAAATGGTGGTACAGGCTGCCCGACAGAATTCCGGCGGCGTCGGCGATATCGCGGACCGTGGTGGCGCGCAAGCCACGTTCGGCGAACATTCCCGCGGCCAGCGCGAGCAGTTCCGCGCGCCGGCCCGAGACCTCGGCTTTGGCGGCCATCATGCGCGCTGACTGCTGACCGAGACCACCTCGCCGGTCATATACGAGGTGTAGTCGCTGGCCAGCATGGCGATGGTGGTAGCGACCTCCCAGGGTTCGGCGGCCCGGCCGAAGGCCTCGCCGGCGGAGAGGCGATCGAGCAGTTCGGTGGAGCTGACCTTGTCCAGGAAGGCGTGCCGGGCGATGCTGGGTGATACGGCGTTGATCCGCACGCCCAGTTCGGCCGCCTCGACCGCGCTGCAGCGGGTCAGCGCCATCACCCCGGCCTTGGCGGCGGCGTAATGGGCCTGGCCGTGCTGGGCGCGCCAGCCCAGCACGCTCGCGTTGTTGACGATCACGCCGCCGTGCCCGGCTGTGCGGAAGTAGTTCAGCGCGGCGCGCGTACAGCGGAAGGTCCCGTTGAGCGTGATGTCGAGAACCTTGTCCCACTGCTCGTCGGTCATATCGACAACCGGTGTCTCCCCGCCCAATCCGGCGTTGTTGACCGCGATATCGATGCGGCCCAAGCGCTGCGCGGCGGCCCGGTACAGTTCGTCGACCTGTTCGGTACTGGTGACATCACAAACCACCGAGCCGACCCGGCGCTGCGGGAACGCCGCGGCGAGTTCCTCCGCGGTCTGCTTCAGGCGGCGTTCGTGCCAGTCCGAGACCACGACGTCACCGCCTTCTTCGAGGATGCGGCGGGCGGTGGCCGAGCCGATTCCGGTCCCGGCGGCGGCGGTGACCACCGCGACCCGGTCGGTCAGCAGGCCGTGGCCCGGGGTGGGCTCGGGGGCAATGGACAGGTCCGGCACGGGAAATCCCTTCTATCGAGCTTCACGCGGCAGGCCGAGCACGCGTTCGGAGATGATGTTGCGCTGCACTTCGTTCGAACCGCCGTAGATGGTGTCGGCCCGGGTGAACAGGTAGAGCCGCTGCCACGGCCCCAGATCCCCGGCGGCGTTCTCAGCGAGCAGTCCGGGCGGACCCAGAATGTCCATGGCCAACTCGCCCAGTCCGCGATGCCAGTTGCCCCACAACAGTTTCGAGACCGACGCCTGCCCCGCGGCCGTCGCGGCGTCGACATTCTGGTGCGCCGATTCCATCGTGCGCAATGCTTGGGCGCGCAGCACGCGCAGCCCCACCCAGGCGTCGTCGATGCGCTCGGCGATGGCCGGATCATTCAGTGCGCCATTATCTTTCGCGACCGTCTCCAGATCGGCCAGCTCGCGGGCGAAGCGGATCTGCTGTCCCACGGTGGAGATGCCGCGTTCGAAGGTCAGCGTGCCCATCGCCACCCGCCAACCCTGACCCGGTTCGCCGACCACGAGATCGGCGTCGGTGCGGGCATCGTCGAAGAAGACCTCGTTGAACTCCGAGGTCCCGGTCAGCTGGATGATCGGGCGCACCTCGATCCCGGGCTGATCCATCGGAACCAGCAGATACGACAGGCCGTGATGGCGCGCGGAGCCGGGTTCGGTGCGGGCGATGACGAAACACCACTGCGCCACATGCGCCAGCGATGTCCAGATCTTCTGGCCGTTGATCGACCACTGATCGCCGTCGAGCCGGGCGGTGGTCGACACATTGGCCAGGTCCGAACCTGCGCCGGGTTCGGAGTACCCCTGGCACCAGAGTTCGGTGACCGAGCGGATTCCGGGCAGGAAGCGCTGCTTCTGCGCCTCGGTGCCGAACGCCAGCAGCGTCGGACCCAGCAGCTCCTCCCCCAGATGCGACACCCGCGCGGGCGCGTTGGCGCCGGCGTATTCCTCATGGAAGATCACCTGCTGACGCAGGGTAGCGGCACGGCCGCCGTATTCCACCGGCCAGCCCAGGCAGGTCAGCCCGGCCGCGGCGAGGTGGCGGTCCCACTCGAGGCGTTCGTCGAAGGCCTCGTGCTCACTTCCGGGACCGCCGAGTCCGCGCAATTCGCGGTACTGCCCGTTCAGATTCTCGGCCAGCCACTCCCGCACTTCGAGACGGAACCGCTGGTCAGCCGAGGCATCGGCCCCGGTGGCCGGATCGGGGGTCTGGATCGCACTCACTCCGGTAGAGTAACCTACCAAGCACTTGCTTTGTAGAGCGGCGGACGCCGAACCCGCGAATGGGTACCGGTGACTTCCGCCGTGGAGACCGATCGAGGACGACGTGACATCCCCTGCGCAGACCACCCCGCTCGCGCTGCACGAGGCCGCGCGGCAGTACGCGGCCGCACCCGCCGTCCGCGACGGCGATACCACGCTGAGCTGGGCGCAGCTGCTGGATGCGGTGCGGGAAACAGCCGGGGCGCTGATCGCCCGCGGTGTCGAGCGCGGCGACCGGGTCGCGATCTGGGCGCCCAATACCTGGCACTGGGTCGTCGCGGTGCTGGCCACGCATTACACCGGCGCCGCGATCGTGCCGCTCAACACCCGTTATGTCGCCGACGAGGCAGCCGATGTGATCGGGCGGGTCGACGCGAAGGCACTGTTCATCGCCGATCCGTTCCTGGGGCGGCAGCGGCTGGCCGAATTGCGGGCGGCGGCACCGGGATCGACGCCCGAGACGGTGATCGTCATTCCCGCCGAGGGGACGGCCACCGACTATCCGGATGCGATCTCCTGGTCCCGGCTACCGGAGGTGGCCGCGGCGGTAGCGGCCGGCGATGTGCTCGCGCGCGCGGACTCGGTCGCACCCGACGATATCTCCGACATCCTGTTCACCTCCGGCACCACCGGGCGCAGTAAGGGCACGCTGGTCGCGCATCGGCAGGCGCTGGGCACCGTACGCGGCTGGGTGGAGCGCTCGACACTCACCAGTTCCGATCGCTACCTGGTGATTCCGCCGTTCTTCCATAATTTCGGCTACAAGGCCGCGATCCTGGCCTGCCTGGTCACCGGCGCGACGATCGTCCCGCAGGCGACCTTCGATGTCCCCGAAACCATGCGCAAGGTGCGGGACGAGGCGATCACCGTGCTCACCGGTCCGCCGACGATCTACCAGACCATTCTGGAACATCCCGCGCGCGGCGAGTTCGACCTGAGCAGTCTGCGGGTCGCGGTCACCGGCGCCGCCACGGTTCCGGTGGTGCTGATCGAAAGAATGCGCACGGAACTGGAATTCGATGTCGTGGTGACCGCGTACGGTCTATCGGAATCCTCGGGTTTCGGCACCATGTGCCTGCCCGACGATGATCCCGAGACCATCGCCACCACCTGCGGACGCGCCATGGCCGACTTCGAGGTGCGGATCGGCGATCAGGGTGAGGTGCTGCTGCGCGGGCCGAATGTGATGATCGGCTACCTCGACGATCCCGAAGCCACCGCCAAAACCATCGACGCCGAGGGCTGGCTGCACACCGGGGATGTCGGAATCCTCGACGAGCGTGGCTATCTGAAGATCACCGACCGGCTCAAGGATATGTACATCGCCGGCGGATTCAACGTGTATCCGGCGGAAATCGAACAGACGCTGGCCCGGCTGGACGGGGTCGCCGAATCCGCGGTGATCGGCGTGCCCGACGAGCGGATGGGCGAGGTCGGCAAGGCCTTCATCGTGCGACGGTCGGGATCGGCGATCACCGCCGATGACGTGATCGCCTACGCGAAGCGCACACTCGCGAATTTCAAGGTGCCGCGCTTCGTGGAATTCCGGGATCAACTGCCCTACAGCGCCGCCGGCAAGGTACTCAAGCGGCAACTACGTGAGGAGATTTCGTGACCACAGCTGCACCGAACCCCGGGCCGATTCCGGACGAGGGTGAAGTCGTCACTTACGAGGTGCGCGGACCGATCGCCCTCGTCACGATGAATCGCCCGGACTACCGCAACGCGCAGAATTCGGTGATGACCTACGCCCTGGACGCCGCCTTCGGGCGGGCCGTCGATGACGCCGAGGTCAAGGTGATCGTGCTGGCGGGCAACGGAAAACACTTCAGCGCCGGCCACGATATCGGCACCCCCGGCCGCGATCATCACATCCACTACGAGAACAAGGCCGCACTGTGGTGGGACCATATCGACCGGCCCGGTGGTGATCAGCGCTTCTCCCGCGAGCTCGAGGTCTATCTCGGCATGTGCCGGCGCTGGCGCGAGATCCCCAAGCCGACCATCGCCATGGTGCAGGGCGCGTGCATCGCCGGCGCGATGATGCTGGCCTGGATCTGCGATCTGATCGTCGCCTCCGATGACGCGTTCTTCTCCGATCCCGTTGTACGGATGGGTATTCCGGGTGTCGAATACTTCGCGCATCCGTGGGTGCTGGGTCCGCGGCGGGCCAAGGAGGTGCTCTACACCGGAGATCGGTTCAGTTCCGAACAGGCCTACGAATGGGGGATGGTGAATCGGGTGGTGCCGCGCGCCGACCTGGAATCGCACACCCTCGAACTGGCCGGGAAGATCGCCACCATGCCGCAATTCGGCCTGGCGCTGACCAAGAAGGCGGTCAACCAGTGCGAGGACCTGATGGGGATGCGCGCAGGGATGGATTCGGTCTTCGGCCTGCACCACTTCGCCCACGCCCACAACGCCGAGGTCGGCGCGGATTCGCTCGGCGGGATGAATGCCAAATCCATGAAGGCCTCCGCGACCAGCACGGATAAGAGCAAGTAGATGGATCTCGAACTCGATTCCGCCGCACGCGAATTCCAGCTGGAGGTCCGCGAATTCCTGCGCGCCAACGTCCCGTCGAAACCGCTGCCGTCGATGGATACCCGCGCGGGATTCGAGGCGCACCGGGCCTGGGAGCACACCCTCGCCGAGGCCAGGCTGTCGGTGGTGGCCTGGCAGCGCGAATACGGCGGCCGGGATGTCTCACTGCTGGAGTGGGTGCTCTTCGAAGAGGAGTACTACGCGGCCGGCGCGCCCGGCCGGGTCAGCCAGAACGGCATTTTTCTGCTGGCGCCGACCCTGTTCGAACACGGCACGCCCGAACAGCTGCGACGCATTCTGCCGCGGATGGCGCGCGCGGACGATATCTGGGCGCAGGCGTGGTCCGAGCCCGAGGCCGGTAGTGATCTCGCCGGAATCCGCTCGGCCGCCAAGCGGGTCGACGGTGGCTGGATTCTCAGCGGGCAGAAGACCTGGAGTTCCCGAGCCTCCTTCGCGGACTGGGCATTCGGCCTGTTCCGCAGCGATCCGGACGCGGAGCGGCATCGGGGGCTGACCTATGTGATGTTCCCGCTGTCGGCCGACGGTGTGACCGTGCGCCCGATTCCACAACTGGACGGCGAACCCGGCTTCGCGGAGATCTTCCTGGACAATGTGTTCGTCCCCGATCGCGATGTGATCGGCGAGCCCGGCGCGGGCTGGAAGGTCGCGATGAGCACCTCCAGCAATGAGCGCGGTCTGTCGCTGCGCAGTCCGGGCCGCTTCAACGCCACCGCCGATCGGCTCATCGACCTGTGGTGCACGCGAGCCGATCCGGCCGACACCGCGATCCGCAACCGGGTGGTCGACGCCTGGATCGGCGCGCAGGCCTACCGGCTCAACACCCTGAGCACCGTCACCCGGCTGACCGAGGGCGGCTCACTCGGCGCCGAATCATCGATCAACAAGCTGTTCTGGTCCGAACTCGATATCGCGATGCACGAGACGGCACTGGATCTGCAGGGAGAAGCGGCCGAATACGCCGACGCCTGGGCCGACGGCTATCTGTTCTCGCTGGCGGGCCCGATCTACGCCGGTACCAACGAGATTCAGCGCAATATCGTCGCCGAGCGACTACTCGGGCTGCCGCGGTAATCCCATGTGCCACCCGACCCGCCTGCATCGCACCCCTGAACGGATCGATCGATGAGATTTGCACTGTCCCCCGAACAACGCGACTTCGCCGCCAGTCTGCGCAAGATGTGCGCGGCAGCCCGAACTCCCGCGCTGATCCGCGACTGGAGCGGCGGCGGATCCCGCGGCGGCCGGGGTCTGATCCACCAGCTGGCCGGAGCGGGTGCGATGGGCCTGGCCATCGCCGAGGACTACGACGGGATGGGTGCGGAAACCATCGATCTGGTGGTCGCCGCACAGGAATTCGGCCGGGCAGCGGTCCCCGGTCCGGTGATCGAGACCGCCGCAGTCCTGCCCACCCTGCTGCAGGCCCTCGACGAC